>NZ_LZKY01000392.1:0-31825 GCF_001673055.1 Mycobacterium sp. 1245801.1 | reverse complement strand
TAGGTGCCGTCGGGGTTGAGGCAGTCGGCCAGGGTGCGGGCCAGCCCGGCGAGTTGTTCGGGGCGAAACCGGCTGCCTTCGGCGGCCAATCGCGCTTCGGCCCGCTCGCGGGTGGCGGCGTCGATCCAGCCGGGCAGCTGGTGATAGAACTTGCGGATCACCGCCACCTGGCCCGCGCCCAGCTCGCCCCGGCGTTGTCCGGCGGCGGTGGCGGGCAGCATCGGGCCCAGCGGTTCGCCGGTCAGGCCGTGGCGCGGGCCCAAATCGCGTGCCTCGTTGAGGCGGCGGGCGGCTTCGGCGCGGCTGATCAGGGTCGCCTCGGCGATGGCGTGGACCACCGTGGCGCCGAGTTCGACCGAGGGTGCTTGGCGGGCCAGGGCATTGATCACGGGGTGCTCGACGGCTGGGATGCGTCGGCGCTGCTTTTCGCAGCGCGCCAACACCGCCAGCTGTTGCCGGGGCTTCAGGGCATCGAGGTTCAGCGCGCACACGCGATCCCAGGCGGCATCGAGCGCGTCGAACGCCGCCTCGACATCCTGCTCATCACTCACACCGCCAAACTAACGGCACCCACCGACAAAAATCGGCCGAGAAATCGCCATAGATTCACACTCGCGCAATTAATCTCGCTAAAAGTCAAGTCCCGAGAACATCAGCCGGTTGGGGTCGTACTTCTGCCGGACGGTCGCCAGCCGCGACAGGTTTTGGCCGTAGTAGCGCGACGGCGCGGTATTGGCCTCCAGGTAGTTGACGTAGCCGCCGACCGAGAACTGTTGTACCGCTTGATGCGCGGCGCCCACCCAGGTGCTGGCGGCGGCTACCTGGTTGGCGGCGGGCTCGACGTACCACTGCACCACCGCGGACTGAGTGCGCCACGGAAACGCGGTGTCGCCCGGCGCGACGTCGGCGACCGCGCCGCCCAGCGGATCGATCAGCACCGAGGCCTGACCCGCGCCGGAGGCCGGCCACTGCCCGGCCGCGGTCGCAATGGCATGGGCCGCAGCGGAAGTCATCGGCCCGATCACATCCGAACCGGCCACGAAGCCGCGCGCCGGGCTGGTCGCGCCGCCACCGGCCAGATAGGTCACCAGGTCCATGTGGCTCAGCGTCTTATTGGTTACGGCGGTGGGCGCCAGCCCAACCGCGGATTTGAGGGTGTCGGCCACACCGGAGCCGCTCCCGGCCGGAGACGTCGCCAGCACATGGCAATTCGCCTGCGCCGAGCCGACCGACAGATCAACCATCCCCCAGGTGTTGCGGTCCGCGCCGGCCAGCCAGGATTGCCAGCCGGTGAGCACCTGCACCGCCGACGACGGTGGGAAGTCCAGCCGGACCAGGTCGCTGTCCGCGGTGGCGAAGGTCGCGAAGGTCATCGCGGTGGTCACCCCGAAGTTGCCGCCGCCGCCACCGCGCAAGGCCCAGAACAGATCCGGGTTGTCGTTGGCCGACGCGGTGACCACGTCGCCGCTGGGCAACACCACGGTCGCGGATTGCAGCGCGTCGCAGGTGAGCCCGGCGCGCCGGGCGTCGGCGCCCACCCCGCCGCCCAACGCGAGCCCCGCCATGCCGACGGTGGGACAGGTGCCGACGGGAACGGCGCGGCCCGCGCCGGCCAGGGCCTGGTGTACGGCATACAGATCGGTCGCCGGGGTCACCGTGACGTTGTTGCCGTCGAAGTTCGCCCCGCCGGGCAGGCCGCGCAGATCGAGCACCATGGTGCCGTTGGCGCTGGACGCACCGACGTACGAATGACCCCCGCCGCGCGGTGCGACCTTGAGGTTGTTGACCTTCGCGAACGCGACGGCCTTCTGCACGTCGGCCTGCGACGAAACCCGAACTACCGCAGCTGGATTGGAGCCGTTGTAGAACGAGTTGAAAACCTGCTTGCCGGCGGAGAATTGGGCGCCGTTGGCCGGTAACAGCACGCTGCCGCCGATCGAGGAGGCAAGGCCGCCCCAGCCCGCGGGGTCCGCGGCCGCCGGGGCGGTGCCGAACACCGCTCCCGTCGCCAACATTCCGACGGCGCCGCGAAGAAACGTCTGACGCGAGATCTCGTGGTGGGTCGGGCGGGTCGTCATGGGGCGGATTCTGGTTCATCTCCCGCCCGCAAGTCCGGTGTCGCCGCCCGTGTTACATCACAGTGTGGCGTCGATCTGCCGAGTGGCCTTGCGCAATCGGGCCGCGTAATAACCGACGCCGCGCCGGTCGCGACCTCACGAAACGCTTATTGTGCGAACCTTTACCCCACCGTGTCGCAAACGTGACAGTGATGGCCCAGAGTTCGTAGGCGTGATTCGAGTGTGCCTCAGACGCACTCCATGGCGGACGGGGAGGCTGGCGTGAAGGCACTTGCACGAACTCATCAATGGATCTGGGTCTTTCGCCATCAGCCCTTCACCATCCGCCTGCTGGCCGCGGCCGCCGGCCTGCTGACCGTGGCCTCGGCGTTCGCGGCGCCGGCCGGTGCGGAGGGCAACGGCGACGACTTCATCGACGCGCTCAACCACGCCGGCATCGACTTCGGCGAGCCCGGTAACGCGATGTCCGTCGGCGAGTCGATCTGCCCGATGCTGTCGCAGCCGGGCGGCAATTTCGCGGCGGCCGCGTCCAGCGTCGCCGGCCGCGGCATGTCGCCCACGATGGCCCGCATGTTCACCACGATCGCAATCCAGACGTATTGCCCCCAGGAGATGGCGAACATCGCCAACGGCAACCTGTCCGGGGCCATGCCGCCGGGAATGCCGGGCCAGATCCCGGGCATGACGGGTCAGATTCCCGGGATGACGGGCCAGATTCCCGGGATGGCGGGCCAGCTCCCCGCGATGCCCGGGCAGGTTCCGGCGCTGCCGAGGTACTAGCGGGTGCCCAGCGGGTCGATGGTCCACGCGATATAGAACATCGCCGCCCCGACCGCCGCGGTGGTCATGAAGTCGATTCCCTTGCCGCGCACCACCAGAAGGCCGGCCCGGTCCTCGGACAGCAGCAACCGCAGCAGCGCCGCGACGCCGACACCGATGCCGATCAACAACGAACCGCGACGCCAGAAGTTGGCACCCACCAAGGCCAGGGCCGTCGCAAAGATCAGGCCCACCAACAGAATTGGCCACTGGGCCCGCAGCACGGTCCGCGCGGTCATCCCCGCTCGGCCAGTTCGACGACGTTGGTCAGCAGGAACGCGCGGGTCAGCGGGCCCACCCCACCGGGATTCGGCGACATGTGGCCGGCCACCTCCCACACGTCGGGATGCACGTCGCCGGCGAGCTTGCCGTCCACCCGGCTGACGCCGACGTCGAGCACCGCGGCACCGGGGCGCACCATGTCGGCGGTCACCATGTGCGGCACCCCGACGGCGGCGACGATGACGTCGGCCTGCCTGGTCAGGGCGGGCAGGTCGCGAGTTCCGGTGTGGCACAACGTCACCGTGGCGTTCTCGGAGCGTCGGGTCAGCAGCAGGCCGAGCGGGCGGCCGACGGTGACGCCGCGGCCGATGACGACCACGTGCGCCCCGGCGATCTCGACGTCGTAGCGGCGCAACAGGTGCACGATGCCGCGCGGGGTGCACGGCAGCGGGGCCGGGTTGTTGAGCACCAGCCGGCCCAGGTTGGTGGGGTGCAGCCCGTCGGCGTCCTTGTTGGGGTCGACCCGCTCCAGCGCCGCGTTCTCGTCCAGGTGCTTGGGCAGCGGCAACTGCACGATGTAACCGGTGCAATCCGGGTTGGCGTTGAGCTCGTCGATGGTGTCGTTGAGCGTGTCGGTGCTGATGTCGGCGGGCAGGTCGCGGCGGATCGAGGTGATGCCGACCTTGGCGCAGTCGGCGTGCTTGCCCCGCACATACGCCTGGGAGCCGGGGTCGTCGCCCACCAGGATGGTGCCCAGCCCGGGGGTGCGGCCCGAGGCGGTCAAAGCGGTCACCCGCTGTTTGAGGTCGACGAAGATCTCGTCGCGGGTGGCCTTGCCGTCCAGCGTGATTGCTCCCACGCTGACAGTCTGGCAGACATCGGTGATGGCGACCCGCCACGCCCGGCTTCGCCGCGCTCGCGATCACCATTAGACATCGATGATGGCGACCCGCCACGCCCGGCTTCGCCGCGCTCGCGATCGCCATTAGGCTCCCGGTATGTCAACCCCGCCGGACGTGTTCAGCCCCGCGAAGCTCGGGCCGATAACGCTGCGTAACCGCACCATCAAGTCCGCCACCTTCGAGGCGCGCACGCCCGAGGCGCTGGTGACCGACGACCTCATCGAATACCACCGGCTGCCCGCCGCCGGCGGGGTCGGCATGACGACGGTCGCCTACTGCGCCGTCTCCCCCGGCGGGCGCACCGAGGGCAACGGCATCTGGATGCGGCCGGAGGCCGTGCCCGGGTTCCGACGGCTCACCGACGCGGTCCACGCCGAGGGCGCTGCGGTCAGCGCGCAGATCGGCCACGCCGGCCCGGTGGCCAACGCCAAGTCCAACAAGGCCAAGGCGCTGGCGCCGGTGCGGTTCTTCAACCCGATCGGGATGCGATTCGCCAAGAAGGCGACGCGTGAAGACCTCGACGAGGTGATCGCCGGGCACGCCAACGCCGCCCGCCTGGCCATCGAGGCCGGCTTCGATGCCGTCGAAATCCACCTGGGCCACAATTATTTGGCGAGCTCGTTCCTGTCCCCGCTGATCAACCGCCGCGACGACGAGTTCGGCGGATCGCTGGAAAACCGGGCCAAGGTCGCCCGCGGCATGGTGATGGCCGTTCGGCGCGCGGTGGAAAAGGAGGGCACGCCCATCGCGGTGACCGCCAAGCTGAACATGGCCGACGGGGTTCGCGGCGGCATCAGCACGGAGGAGTCGCTGAGGACAGCCAAGTGGCTCGAGGAAGACGGCGGCCTGGACGCGATCGAACTCACCGCGGGCAGCTCGCTGGTCAACCCGATGTACCTGTTCCGCGGCAACGCGCCGCTCAAGGAGTTCGCCGGCGCATTCAAGCCGCCGCTGAGCTGGGGCATGCGCATGACGGGCAAGAAATTCCTGCGCGAATACCCGTACCGCGAGGCATATCTGTTGCGCGACGCCAAGCTGTTCCGCAACGAGCTGAAGATGCCGCTGATCCTGCTCGGTGGCATCACCAACCGGGAGACGATGGACCTGGCGATGGCGGAGGGATTCGAATTCGTCGCCATGGCCCGCGCGCTGCTGGCCGAACCGGATCTGATCAACCGGATCGCCGCTGATGGCGCCCGGCACCAGGTGCATTCGGCGTGCACGCACTGCAATCAGTGCATGCCCACGATCTACACCCGGACGCACTGCGTGGTCACCGGCGCGCCCGATGTGGCAGCGGGCGCTCCCCGGTAATCCACAGGGGCGCAAGCTACAGTTGTGGCGATGTCAGCACCAGCCCCGCCAGCGCTAACCGTCCATCACGAAGGATCGGAACGCACCTTCGCAGCGGGCCACGATGTAGTAGTCGGGCGCGATCTGCGAGCGGACATGCGTATCACCCACCCGCTGATTTCGCGTGCCCACCTGCTGCTGCGCTTCGACCAGGGCAAGTGGCTGGCGATCGACAACGGTTCGCTCAACGGCACTTTCGTCAACGGCCGGCGGGTGCCGGTGGTCGAGATCCACGACGGGCAGACCCTCAACATCGGCAACCCGGACGGGCCGCTGCTGACGTTCGACGTCGGCCGCCACCAGGGCATGGCCGGGCGTCCGCCCCGCACCGAGTCGATGAACATCCCGGTCGCGGCACCGCCCCAGGCACCGGCCTGGTCGGCGCAGCCGGCCCCCCCGGCCGCCGCGCCACCCCCGCCCCCGCCCGGCCGCACGCCCAACTGGGCGGCGCCGCCGCGACGCCCGCAGCCCGCACCCGTGCAGCGGCAGCACCCGCCCGCCGTGTACGGCGGCGGCGGTGGCCGCCCGCCCGCGTTCCCGCCGGCCGCGCCGCACTCGCCGCACGCCGCCCCGCCGATCGCGCAAATGCCCGCCGTCGGGAGCCCGCACACCCAGATGGCCCCCGCCTCCGCGAAGCCGCCCGAGGTCGCGAACCTGGCCACGAAGATGTTCCAGGCGCTGATGCCGTCGCGATCCGGCGCCATCCAGAAGCCCGCCGGCTCGCAAACCATCGGCCGCGCCACCGACAACGACATCGTCATCCAGGACGTGCTGGCCTCGCGCCACCACGCCTTCCTGATCCAGACGCCGCTGGGCACCGAGATCCGCGACGCGCACAGCGTGAACGGGACGTTCGTCAACGGCGTTCGGGTCGGCTCGGCGGTGCTGACCGAGGGCGACGTCGTCACCATCGGCAACGTCGACCTGGTGTTCACCGGCGACAACCTGGTCCGACGCACCGAGGCCGCCACCCGCAGCGGCGGCCTGGAGGTCAACTCCGTCTGCTACACCGTCGACCACGGCAAGCAGCTGCTCGACCACATCTCGCTGACCGCGCGGCCCGGGACGCTGACCGCCATCATCGGCGGTTCGGGCGCGGGCAAGACCACGCTGTCGCGGCTGATCGTCGGCTACACCAGCCCGACGTCGGGCACCGTGACCTTCGAGGGCCACAACATTCACACCGAGTACGCCTCGATGCGCAGCAGGATCGGCATGGTCCCGCAGGACGACGTGGTGCACCGCCAGCTCACGGTCAACCAGGCGCTGAACTACGCCGCCGAGCTGCGCCTGCCGCCCGACACCAGCAAACAGGAGCGGGCCCGCATCGTCGCGCAGGTGCTCGAAGAACTCGACATGACCCAGCACGCCGACACCCGGGTCGACAAGCTCTCCGGCGGCCAGCGCAAGCGCGCCTCCGTCGCCCTCGAACTGCTCACCCAGCCGTCGCTGCTGCTGCTCGACGAGCCGACGTCGGGTCTGGACCCGGCGCTGGACCGCCAGGTCATGCTGATGCTGCGCCAGCTGGCCGACGCCGGCCGCACGGTCTTGGTGGTGACCCACTCGGTGTCCTACCTCGACGTCTGCGATCAGATCCTGCTGGTCGCACCCGGCGGCAAGACCGCGTTCTGCGGGCCGCCGGACCAGGTCGAGTCCGCCATGGGGACCCGCAACTGGGCCGACATCTTCGCCAAGGTGGGCGCCGACCCGGACGAGGCCAACCGCCGCTTCAAGGAGCGCAACCAGCAGTCGTCGCAGCCACCGACCCCGGAGAGCCCGGCCGATCTGGGCGAACCGCCCCAGACCAACCTGTTCCGGCAGCTGTCCACGATCGCCCGCCGCCAGGTTCGGCTGGTCGTGTCCGACCGCGGTTACACCATCTTCCTGGCGGTCCTGCCGTTCCTCATCGGCGCGTTGTCGCTGACGGTGAAGGGCCCCCACCCCGGCCTCGGCCCGGCCGACCCCTTGGGCCCCGCGCCGACGCAGCCGCAGTACATCATGGTGCTGCTCAACATCGGCGCGGTGTTCATGGGCACCGCGCTGACCATTCGTGATCTGATCGGCGAGCGCCCGATCTTCCGACGCGAGCAGGCCGTCGGCCTGTCCACCACCGCCTACCTGCTGGCCAAGATCGCGGTGTTCTGCGTCTTCGCGACGGCACAGGCGGCGATCGCCACGATTATCGTGCGGCTGGGCAAGGGCGCGCCGACGGCGCATCCCCAGTTCTTCGGCAACTCCACCTTCTCGCTGTTCGTCACCGTCGCCGGCACCTGTGTGGCCTCGGCCATGCTGGGCCTGCTGCTGTCGGCGCTGGCCCAGTCCAACGAACAGATCATGCCGCTGCTGGTGGTGTCGATCATGTCGCAGCTGGTGTTCTCCAGCGGCATGATCCCGGTCTATCAGCGCATCGGCCTCGAGCAGATGGCGTGGCTGACGCCCGCCCGGTGGGGCTACGCCGCGGGCGCCTCCTCGATCGACTTCCCATCGCTGGTCAAGGTCAAGCAGATCCCGACCAACGACCCGATCTGGCAGCACTCCAAACACATTTTCGTGTTCGACATGCTGATGCTCGCGGCGCTGTCGATCGGCTACACCGGCTTCGTCCGCTGGCACATTCGGCTGAAACGCTGAGGCCGGGCCGCGGCCAACGACCCCTAATCTGGATGTGATGACTCGACCTGCGCAGCCCGTGCTGACGGCTCGAGCTGACCGCGCCGAAGGTAGCTTCGCCGCCGGCCGCGACGTGGTCGTCGGCAGCGACCTGCGTGCCGACCTGCGCGTCGCCCATCCGTTGATCGCCCGCGCGCACGTGCTGCTGCGCTTCGATCGGGGGCGGTGGCTCGCGCTCGACAACAACACGCTCAACGGGGTCTACCTCGACGGCCAGCGGGTGCCGGTCGTCGACATCCACGACGGCCAGACCATCAACATCGGCAAGCCCGACGGCCCGCGGATCACCTTCGAGGTGGGCCAGCACACCGGCAGCGTCGGGTCGCTTCCGCCCGCGGCCACCGCGCCCCGGCCCCTCGCACCTCCCCCGCGGCCACTCGCCCCGCCGCCGTCGCGGCCCTTCCGACAGCGGGGCCCGCTGCGCGGCGCACCGCCGCCCGGGCCGCCGGCCGCCGCGTACGATCCGCCGACCCGGACCGGCCGCAGCAACGACGTGGGGGATTTCCCGACCACGCGGGTCGGCGTCCCGGGACCGCCATCGGACCGGCCGCCGCCGCAGGCGCGCGGCGCCTCGATCGGCCGCGCGCTCAACAACGACATCGTCATCCACGACGTGCTGGCCTCGCGCCATCACGCCTTCCTGACGCCGACGCCGACGGGTGCGGAGATCCGCGACGCGAACAGCAGCAACGGCACCTTCGTCAACGGCGTCAAGGTCGGCTCGGCGGCACTGTCCGACGGCGACGTGGTGACGATCGGCAACGTCGACCTGGTCTTCCACGACGGCGTGCTGGTTCGCCGCCAGGAGGCGGCCACCCGCGCCGGCGGCCTGGAGGTGCGCGAGGTCAACTTCGGCGTCGACGGCAAGAACCTGCTGGAGCGGATCTCGCTGGTCGCGCGGCCGGGCACGCTCACCGCGCTGATCGGCGGGTCGGGTGCGGGCAAGACCACGCTGTCGCGGCTGATCGCCGGGTACGCCACCCCGTCGTCGGGAACGGTCACCTTCGAGGGCCACGACATCCACACCGAATACGCGTCCCTGCGCACCAGGATCGGCATGGTCCCGCAGGACGACGTCGTGCACCGCCAGCTCACCGTCAGCCAGGCCCTCGGCTACGCCGCCGAGCTGCGCCTGCCGCCCGACACCAGCAAGGCCGACCGCGAACAGGTCGTCGCCCAGGTCCTCGACGAGCTGGGCCTGACCGAGCACGCGGACACCCGGGTGGACAACCTGTCCGGCGGCCAGCGCAAACGCGCCTCGGTCGCGCTGGAGCTGCTGACCGGTCCGTCGCTACTGATCCTCGACGAGCCGACCTCCGGGCTGGATCCAGCGCTGGATCTACAGGTCATGACCATGCTGCGACAGCTCGCCGACGCCGGCCGCGTCGTGCTGGTGGTCACCCACTCGCTGACCTACCTCGACGTCTGCGACCAGGTGCTGCTGATGGCGCCCGGCGGCAAGACGGCGTACCTGGGCCCGCCCGGCCAGATCGGCGCGGCCATGGGCACCACCAACTGGGCGCACATCTTCGCCAAGGTGGGCGCCGATCCCGACGAGGCCAACCGCCGCTTCCTCGCGCAGAACAGGCCGCCGCCGCCCACCCGGACCGAGGCGCCGGCCGAGCTGGGCACCCCGGCGCACACCAGCAAGCCCCACCAGTTCTCCACGATCGCCCGCCGCCAGGTCCGGCTGGTGGTCGCCGACCGGGCCTACTTCGCCTTCCTGGCGGTGCTGCCGTTCGTGATGGGAGCGCTGTCGTTGACGGTCCCCGGCAGCGTCGGGTTCGGCTACGCCGATCCGGTCAGCGAGTCGGCCGGCGAGGCGGGGATGATCCTGACCCTGCTCACCATGGCGGCGGCGTTCATGGGCACCGCGCTGACCATCCGCGACCTGATCGGCGAGCGGCCGATCTTCCGGCGCGAACAGGCGGTCGGCCTGTCCAGCACGGCGTACCTGCTGGCCAAGGTCGCGGTGTTCTGCACGTTCGCGGTCATCCAGGCGGCCATCGCCACGGCGATCGTGGTGCTGGGCAAGGGCCCGCCGACGCGGCCGGCGGTGCTGCTGGGGCATTCCAGTTTCGCGGCCACGCTCGAGCTGTTCGCCGGGGTCGCGGCGACGTGCGTGGCGTCGGCCATGCTGGGCCTGCTGCTCTCGGCGCTGGCGCGGTCCCATGAGCAGATCATGCCGCTGCTGGTGGTGTCGCTGATGATGCAGATGGTGCTCTCCGGCGGCATGGTGCCGGTCACCCACCGGATCTTCCTCGATCAGCTGTCCTGGCTGGTGCCCTCGCGGTGGGGGTACGCGGCGCAGGGGTCGACGGTCGACCTGTGGACGGTGTCACCCGGCCCGCAGAGCCCGCGGGACAGCCACTTCCAGCACACGCCGGCGGCCTGGCTGTTCGACATGGCCATGCTCGCGGTGCTCACGGTCGGCTACGCCGCGCTGGTGCGGTGGCGCATCCGGCTCACCCGCTGAGCGATCAGCCGCTGATGGCTCAGCCGTCGAGCCCCGCGTCCAGCCGCAGCCCGTGGGCGAGCGCGAAGGCCACGGCCTGGTCCACGTCGACGCGGGCGCCGGCTAGCGCGGCCGTCGTCCACAACGCGGGATCCACGGCCGCCCCGCGCAGGTCGGCGTCGTCCAATCGGGCGCCGGCGGTGCGCGCGCCCCCCAGGTCCGCGCCGCGCAGCACCGCCTTGCGCAGGTCGGCCTCCACCAGGCCGGCCTCGCGCAGCCGGCAGCCGCTCAGGTCGACGCCGCGCAGGTCGATGCCGCCGAGCACGGCCAGCGTGAAGTCCACCTCGTCGAACGTGATCGGCCGCAGCCGGCACTCGACGAACACCGACCCGAGCATCGAACACTGGGAAAAGGTGCTGTGCCACAACGACGTCCGGCGGAACGTGCAGTTGCGAAACGCCGAGCCGCGGTGCTGCGACTCGGCCAGGTTGGCACCGCTGAAGTTGCACTCGGTGAACACCACCCGCTCGGTCCGCAACCGGCTGAGGTCGTCGTCAGTGAAGTCGTGGCCCTCGAATTCTCGGTCGACCCACGGGGCGGTCAATTGGCCGACAGGCTGGCCAGGGCGTATTCGCTGACCGCGATCAGGGCATCGGTCGCCGACCGGCGATCCCTGGCGTCGACGGTGATCACCGGGATATGCGGCGGCAGGGTCAGCGCCTCGCGCACCTCGGCGACCGGGTAGCGGGGAGCGCCGTCGAACTCGTTGACCGCGACCAGAAACGGCAGGTTGCGGTGCTCGAAGAAGTCGACGGCGGCGAAGCTGTCCTGCAGGCGCCGGCAGTCGACCAGCACGACCGCGCCGATCGCGCCGCGCACCAGGTCGTCCCACATGAACCAGAAGCGGCGCTGCCCCGGCGTGCCGAACAGGTAGAGCACCAGGTCTTCGGCCAGGGTGATCCGCCCGAAATCCATCGCGACGGTGGTGGTCCGCTTGTCCGGGGTGGCCTCCAGCGCGTCGACGCCGGCCGAGGCGTCGGTGAGCATCGCCTCGGTGCGCAGCGGCATGATCTCCGACACCGCCCCGACGAAGGTGGTCTTGCCGGCCCCGAACCCGCCGGCGATCACGATCTTCGTCGACGCGTGGGCGCCGGAGTCGGGCTGCACCTCAGAGTGCGCGTAAGCCACGCAGTGTCCTTCCTATGAGTTCGGAGCGCTCATCCCTGCTCGAGCGCTCGGACAACGTCTTGTGCACCCGAAGGTAGCCGGACAGCACCAGATCTCCGACCAGGACGCGCGCGACGCCGAGCGGAAGGTCCAGGCGGGCCGAGATTTCGGCGACCGACGGGTGCTCGACGCACAGTTGGATGATTCTGCCTCTCGCGTCGTTGGGCGGCCACCGGTGCGCCAGCCCGGCCTGCAGCGCCTGAATCGGCGCTTCGAGGGGAAGGTCGACGTTGGTGTCGGTCCGTCCCGACGTCAGGGTGTACGGGCGGACCAGGTTCCCCTTACGGTGCGCCGGCCAGGTCTCGGGGGTGTCCATCGCGGGTCACGAGACGCTGGACCGGCGGGTCGACTGCACCACGCCGCCCACCCGTTCGACGAGGAGGGCCATCTCGTAGCCGATCTGACCGATGTCGCACGACGTCACGGCCAGCGTCGCCAGGTGCGAGCCGTCCCCGACCCGCATCAGCAACAGGTAGCCGTTCTGCATCTCGACCACCGACTGCAGCACCTGGCCGCCGTCGAACAGCTGCGCGGCACCGGTGGCGAGGCTGGCCAGCCCGGAGGCCACCGCGGCCAGCTGGTCGGCGCGTTCCCGCGGCAGGTGCTCGCTGGCGGCGATGGGCAGCCCGTCGACCGACACCAGCAGCGCGTGGGCGACGCCGGGGACCTCGCGGGCGAACCTGGTCACCAGCCAGTCCAGGGACCCGCTGTCGAATTTGTCGGGGGAACTCATTATTGGTCGGATCCTTGATCGGTGTCGCGGGCGTGCGAGCGTCCGGTGCGCACGCCGTCGAAATGGTTACTGAACGAGGCGCGAACCGCCTCGGGGTCGCGGGTGACGGCCGCGTGCTGGGGCTCCCGGTGCGACGGGGATAGGCCGCTGCGCTGCTGGTCGGGCTCGGCCGGTTCGCCCGCTGCGCCGCCGTTGGCGCCGCCGGGCACCAGCCGGGCGCCCGGGGTGCGCACCGGCAGGCCGTGGTCGGTGGTGTGCGCTTCGACGGGCTTGTCCTCGGCCGCCGCCGCCAGTGTCCAGCCCCGGTCCCAGACCGACTGCCAATCCAGGTCGGGGCTGTTGACCAGGTCGTGCGGGTCGCCCAGCATCTCCGAGAGCATCCGCCGGTAGATGACGTCGTCGTCGGCCGGGGTCGCCGACGTTTTCGGCGCCGACGGGATGGACGCGCCCGGGGCGGGCCGCGCCGGCTGGTCCTGCCGGGGCTGCGTGCGGCCGTCGGCCTCCCGGGACCGGGCCGCGAAGAAGGCCGAGGTGTCCGACGCCGCCCGGGCCGGCGCGGGTTCGGGCGCCGGTGTCGGCTGGGGCGCCGATGCGGGCTGGGGCTCGGGGGTGGGCTTGGGCTCCGGCGCGGGCGCCGCCTTGGGGGCACTCTCCCACCAGGGGGTCGCCAGCTCGCGGCGCTGGCGGCGGGGCAGCTGCTCGGCGGGCGGCGCGGGGACTTCGGTGATGCCGCTGGAACCCGGGTTGCGGCGCGGCAGCAACGTGACCGACGGCCCGGACGCGTCCGGGGCGCTGCGCGCCGCCGGCTCGAGGGAGCCGTCGGGCCGCCCGGCGTCGTCGGCGGGCGCGGCGGTCGCGCTGGCCAGCTTGGCGCTCGGCGAGGAGACCGCCCGGATGTGGCGCGGCGCGGCCGACTCGGCGACGGCCGACCCGGCCAGCACCGTCGGCGGCAGGTAGATCTCGGCGGTGGTGCCGGAGCCCGACTCGTTGGCCGCCGGGCCGCGCAGGCCGACCCGGATGCCGTGCCGGGCCGCGATCCGGCCGACCACGAACAGACCCATGTGCCGGGCGTTGTCGGGGCTGACGTCGCCCCCGGCCTGCAGCCGCATGTTGGCCATCCGCCGGTCGGTGTCGTTCATCCCCAGACCGGAGTCGGCGATCCGCACCACGACGCCGCCTTGCGGATCCGAGCCGCCGCGCGAGGCCGAGATCCGCGCCGAGCTGGTCGGCGGCGAGTAACGCAGCGCGTTGTCGATCAGCTCGGCGAACAGGTGGATGGCGCCGCCGGCGGCCGCGCCGATCAGCGAGCACTCGGGCAGCCCGGCGACTTCGACGCGGCGGTAATCCTCGACCTCGGAGACCGCCGCGTTGATCACCGTGGCCAGCGGCACCGGGTCGCGCTGGTCGCGGGCCAGCTGCGCGCCGGCCAGCACCAGCAAGTTGGCGCTGTTGCGGCGCAGCCGCGCCGCCAGATGGTCGAGGCGGAACAGGCTGTCCAGGCGGTCGGGGTTGTCCTCGTTGCGTTCCAGCCGGTCGATGAGCGCCAGCTGCTGGTCCACCAGCGAGCGGCTGCGCCGCGACATGGTCTCGAACATGTCGTTGACCAGCAGCCGCAACCGCGCCTCGTCACCGGCCAGCAGCAGGGCCTGGGTGTGCAGCTCGTCGACCGCGTGCGCGACCTGGCCGATCTCCTCGGTGGTGTAGACCGGTAGCGGGGTCGGAATCGGTTCGGGCCCACCGGCTTTCAACCGGGCGATCTCCTCCTCGAGATCGGTGTGGGCGACTTTGAGCGCGCCGTCGCGCAGGATGCGCAGCGGCCGCACCAGCGCCCGCGCGACCAGCAACACGACCGCCAACGCGATCACGATCGCGGCCAGCACCAGGACGGTGTCGGTGATCGCGGCCGAGCGGCGCTCGGCGGCCTGGGCGTGCACCGACTTGGTCACCGACGCGGTCGCGTTCTTGATGACCTGGTCGGCGATGTCGTCGGTGGTCTGGATCGAACGCAGCAGGTCGGCGTTGTCGACCAGCACGCTGGCCGGATCGGACATGATCGCCATCCGGCTCACCATCTGCTGTTGCAGGGTCTTGGCCTCCGGCGACCCGGCCCCCAGCACCTCGCTCATCCCGAACAGGGTCGAGGGTTCGGTGCCCGCCAGGGTGGTCATCGAGGTCCGCAGCTGCGGCTCGGGCAGTTCGGCCCCGCGGGTGACCAGGATTTTCTGCATCGTCATCTGGCCGCGGGCGCCCACCGCCCGGCTCAGGCCCTGCGCCTGGGCGCGGATCTTCTCGTCGTCGACGCGCACCGAGGCGTTGATGACGTCCTCGGCGGTCAACAGGATCGGCGCGTAGAGGGTGACCCGCTCCCGCAAACCGAGGGCGGGGTCGGCCGCCTTGTTGACCAGCATCTGCCCGCCGTCGAGCAGGTTGGTCACCCCGGAACGGACGTCGGAGTTGACGTCGGTGTCGTCCAGCCTGGATTGCAGTTCGCCCTTGCGCGCCTCGTAGTTCTTCTTGGCGCCGTCGACGTCGCGCCCGGTGGAGCCGGCCAGCAGCGCGACGTCGAGCGCGGACATGTATTTGGTGATGACCGGGACGACGTCGGCGCGGGTGGCGGCCAGCCGCAGGCCGGCCGCGTTGGCCATGGCGGCATTGATGCGCAGCACCCCGAAGACCGTCGCCAATGCCAGCGGGACCAGCACGATCGCCAGCACCTTCCAGCCGACCGGCCAGTTGGTCAGCGACCAGGACGGCGGGCGCTTGGCCGGCGCCGCGTCCGCCCCGCCCACCGGCGCGGGCTGGGCGACTTCCGCCTCGGCCGGGTTGGTCGGGCGGGTGAACATGGTCATGTCATCGCGGCCGCACGACCGGCCGCTGCGCTGACGCTGAGCGCTGAAAGAAACGAGAGGCTCATGAAACTTCCTGCTTTATTTCGCCCGCCCCGCGCCAGATAGGCGTGTGCGTGTAGGTGTGGCAATCCGACGAGTATGACAGCCCGCGGCGCGGGCCACCAGAATCGTTACTGAGCAGACAGGTCCCTCCAAGGTGGCGCCGCGCCCGCGCGGCCACCCCTGGCAAACACCGCCGAGCGCGCAATCCTAGGCGGGACGAAGCAGCGCGACCAGGAAATCGGAGTCGTCGCGCAACGGCCGCATATCCCAGGTGGACAGCAGCAGATCGGGCGCGAAGCCCGCGTCGACCGCGTCGTTGAGGAACACGTCGAACTCGTAGTCGCGGCCGGCGCCGAAGCCGATCGCGGCGCGGCCGTCGTCGGCGACGTGGGCGCGCAGCCGGCTCAGCACCTGGATGCGGGTGCTGGGCGCCAGGAACGCCATGACATTGCCGGCGGAGACGATGACGTCAAACGGTTCGGCGATGCCGCGCAACGGCAGGTCCAGCTCGGCCAGGTCGCCGACCAGCCAGCGCGGCCCGGGGTAGTCCTGTTCGGCAGCCTCGATCAGCGCCGGGTCGACGTCCACACCGACCACCCGGTGGCCGACCGTGGCCAGATATCCGCCCAGCCGGCCGGGCCCGCAGCCGGCGTCCAGGATGTGGGCGCCGCGCGGCGCCATCGCGTCCACGAAGCGGGCCTCGCCGGCCAGGTCGTCGCCGGCGCGGGTCATCGCGCGGAAACGTTCGATGTACCACTGCGAATGGCCGGGATCGGCAGCGACCTTCTGCATCCAGATGCTCTGCTCGACCATGCGACCATTATCCCCGTTGTGTTCAAGCTGATGTTTCTGGCGCCGCGGATCCCGCCCAATACCGGCAACGCCATCCGGACGGCGGCGGCGACGGGCTGCGAATTGCATCTGGTCGAGCCGATGGGGTTCGACCTGTCCGAACCCAAGCTGCGGCGGGCCGGGCTGGACTACCACGACCTGGCGTCGGTCACGGTGCACGCGTCGCTGGCGGATGCCTGGGCGGCGCTGTCACCGCAGCGGGTGTTCGCCTTCACCGCGCACGCGCCCACCTCGTTCGCCGACGTGCGCTACCGGGCCGGCGACGTGTTGATGTTCGGTCCCGAACCCACCGGGCTGGACGCCGCGACGCTGGCCGACCCGCACATCACCGGGCAGGTGCGCATCCCGATGCTGGCGGGCCGGCGCTCGCTGAACCTGTCCAACGCCGCGGCGATCGCCGTCTACGAAGCCTGGCGGCAACACGGCTACGCCGGGGCCCGATGAGTACTGGGCTCCGCGCGAGTCAGCAGTGATATGGCTACCTTCATCACGATCGGTTACGGAGACGAAGCCGGCTACCGTCGGGCGAGCGACGACTGCAAGCGTGCCGCGCACACGCGCGACGACGAACTGCGTGCGGCCGGCGCACTTGTCGGGATTGCCGGAGAACCCGTTGCCGTGCGCAACCCAGACAGCGCCGGACTGCGGGTCGAGGCCGGGTCGTTTATGAGTTCAGAGCTGCCGATCGCGGGGTTCGCCGTGTTCGAGGCCGATGACCTCGAGGCGGCGATCGAGCGGGTGAGTCAGACGCCCTGCGCGGTCGCGCACGGGGTGGTCGAAGTCTGGCCGCTGGTCACCACGCGTCCCAGTGCGTGACCTGGTCGGCGGGCAGCCGCTTGGCCGGGCGGAAATCGGTGCCCTTGGTGTAGGCGATCGGGAACAGCCCGCCCTGGCTGTAGCGGTCGTTCGGGATGCCCAGGACGTCGGCGACCCGTTGCTCGCCGTCGCCCAGCAGGTGCAGCGTCGTCCAGCACGACCCCAGTCCCCGCGAGCGCAGCGCCAGGCAGAAGCTCCAGACCGCCGGGAACAGCGACGCCCAGAACGACACCCCGCCCAGCGGCGACTTGTCCGGGCGGCCCTCCAGGCACGGGATCAGCAGGACCGGTGCCTCGTGCATGTGCTCGGCGAGGTAGGTCGCGGAATCGCGGACCGCGCCCATCCGCTCGCCCCGCGTGTCGCCTTCGGGGTATTCGGCCCCCGGGGCGCTGAGGTAGCCGCGGGCGTTGGCCAGGTAGACGTCGGCGATCGCCTTCTTCTTCTCGGCGTCCTCGACGAACACCCATTGCCAGCCTTGCGAATTGGAACCGGTGGGCGCCTGCAGCGCCAGTTCGAGGCATTCCGTCAGCACGTCGCGGCCCACCGGCTTGTCGAAGTCGAGACGCTTGCGGACCGAGCGGGTGGTGGTGAGCAGTTCGTCGACGGACAGATTCAGGGTCATGCTTGGAGGTTACATTCGGCTGATGAGCGTCGAACTGACACAAGAGGTTTCCAACAGGCTGCGGTCAGACAACTTCGGCTGGCTGACCACCGTCGCCAAATCGGGTCAGCCGGTTCCCCGGCTGGTCTGGTTCTACTTCGACGGCACCAAGCTGACGGTGTACACGTTGCCGCAGGCCGCCAAGGTCGCCCACGTCAAGGCGCACCCCCAAGTCAGCCTCAACCTTGATTCGGACGGAAGCGGTGGCGGCATCATCGTCATCGGCGGGACGGCCACCATCGATGCCACCGACGTCAATTGCCGGGACGACGAACCGTACTGGGCGAAATACCGTGAGCTTGCCGAGCAATTGGAGTCGAACGAGGGCATGTCGATGGATGCATTCAGCACCCGGCTGGCGATTACCCCGAGCCGGGTCTGGACGACGCCGGGCGGTTAGTCGTCGTCTGAGAGGTCAGTTTGTGGGTGGGGGTGGCGCATCGCGCGGAATCGCCCCGTCGCAGCCGCCGGGCGGTGGCGGCGCCGGAAGAGGCTCGTCGCCGCTGACGCAGTCGTAATAGAACTGAGGTCCGGTCAACCAGGTTTTCATCCACTGGTGCCAATACGACCCGTCGGGATACTTGTCGCCATCACAGACGGCCAACTTGCCGTAACCCCATCGATCGCCCGGGCAGAAGCCCTTCGTGATGTCCGGCTGGTGCGGGTCGGCCGGCCCGGGCGGGTCGGCGCCGGCGACCGGGGCAGAAAAGACAAGCGCTGCAGCACAACTCAGTATCGCGGCGCCATGGCCCGCAGCCTTGAATCTCATGTTGAAAGCAACGGTGAATCGTTACTGCCGATTCCACGCAACGGGTCATTTACAGCCGATTCCAAGCGATGGCGAGGGTGATTCCTAGCGAAAGTCGCGGGATTGCGAGCCGACCGCCAGGGTGATGCGGCCCAGCCGCTCGGCGACGACGGTGATCGCGCCGCTGGCGTTCTGGACCTGCCCGCGCACCAGCAGCGCCGGCGCCGAGTTCGCCAGCTTGCGATGCCGCGCCCACACCCACGGGGCGCAGAGCACGTTGACCATCCCGGTCTCGTCCTCGAGGTTGATGAACGTGACCCCCTGCGCCGTGCCGGGCCGCTGCCGATGGGTGACCGCGCCGGCGATCAGCACCCGGTCGCCGTCGGGCACCGAGCCCAGCTTCTCGGCGGGCACCACCCCCATCGCGTCCAGGTCGGCCCGCAGGAACTGCGTCGGGTAGCTGTCCGGGGAGACGCCGGTGGCCCACACGTCGGCGGCGGCCAGCTCCAGCTCGCTCATCCCGGGCAGCGCGGGGATGTGCGAGGACGATCCCACCCCGGGCAACCGGCCCGGCCGCTGGGTGGCCGCCGCCCCGGCCGCCCACAACCCCTCGCGCCGGGACATGCCGAAGCAACCAAAAGCCCCGGCCGTCGCCAGCGCCTCGGTCTGCGGCACGCTCAACTGCAGCCGTGCCGTCAGGTCCAGCAGGGAAGCGAACGGGCCGTTGGCTTTTCGCTCCTCGACCAGCCGCTCGGCCAGGTCGTCACCGATATGGCGGACCGCGCCCAGCCCCAACCGCACCTCGGTTCCGGCGTTCTCCAGCGTGGCGTGCGCCAGGCTGGCGTTGACGCACGCGCCGTGCACCGTCACGCCGTGCCGGCGCGCATCGGCCACCAGCGACTGCGGCGAGTAGAACCCCATCGGCTGGGCGCGCAGCAGCGCCGCGCAGAACGCCGCCGGGTGGTGCAGCTTGAACCACGACGAGTAGAAGACCAGCGACGCGAAGCTCAGCGCATGGCTTTCCGGGAAGCCGAAATTGGCGAAGGCCTCCAGCTTTTCGTAGGTGCGGTCGATCACCTCGTCGCTGGCGCCGTGCAGCGCGCGCATGCCCTCGTAGAACCGGCCGCGCAGCCGTCGCATGCGTTCGGTCGAGCGCTTGGACCCCATGGCGCGGCGCAGCTGATCGGCCTCGGCGGCCGAGAAACCCGCGCAGTCGACCGCGAGCTGCATCAGCTGTTCCTGAAAGAGCGGCACTCCCAATGTCTTTCGCAGCGCCGGCTCCATGGACGGGTGGTCGTAGACCACCGGCGCCTCCCCGTTGCGCCGCCGGATGTAGGGATGCACCGACCCGCCCTGGATGGGGCCGGGACGGATCAGCGCGACCTCCACCACCAGGTCGTAGAACACCCGCGGCTTCAGCCGCGGCAGGGTGGCCATCTGCGCGCGTGACTCCACCTGGAACACGCCGACGGAATCGGCGCGGGCCAGCATCTCGTACACCGCCGGCTCGGACAGGTCGAGGCGGGCCAGGTCCACCTCGATCCCCTTGTGCTCGGCCACCAGATCGATGGCATAGTGCAGCGCCGACAGCATCCCCAGCCCGAGCAGGTCGAACTTCACCAAACCGATTGCCGCACAGTCGTCTTTGTCCCACTGCAGGACGCTGCGGTTCTCCATGCGCGCCCACTCCACCGGGCACACGTCGGCGATCGGCCGGTCGCAGATCACCATGCCGCCGGAATGAATGCCCATGTGCCGCGGCAGGTTGCGGATCTGGTTCGCCAGATCGACCACCGGTTCGGGAATGCCCTCGACATCGGGTGCGTCGGCGAGCCCGTTCCAGTGGTTGATCTGCTTGCTCCACGCGTCCTGCTGGCCCTGCGAGAAGCCCAGGGCGCGGGCCATGTCGCGCACCGCGATCTTTCCCCGGTAGGTGATGACGTTGGCGACCTGGGCGGCGTAGTCGCGGCCGTATTTGTCGTAGACGTACTGGATGACCTTTTCGCGCTGGTCGGACTCGATGTCCATGTCGATGTCGGGCGGCCCGTCGCGGGCCGGCGACAGGAAGCGCTCGAACAGCAGCTCATTGGCCACCGGGTCGACGGCGGTGACACCGAGGGCGTAACAGACCGCGGAGTTGGCCGCCGATCCCCTCCCCTGGCACAGGATGTTGTTCTCCCGGCAGAACCGGGCGATGTCGTGCACCACCAGGAAGTAACCCGGAAACGTCAGGTGGGCAATGACTTTGAGTTCGTGCTCGATCTGGGCATAGGCGCGCGGCGCCTGCTCGGCCGACCCATAGCGCCGGCGCGCCCCGGCCATGGTCAGCTGCCGCAGCCAGCTGTCCTCGGTGTGCCCGGCGGGCACGTCGAACGGCGGCAGCTGCGGCGCGATGAGCGCCAGCCCGAACGCGCACTGCTCGCCCAGCTCGGCGGCCGCGGTCACCACGTCGGTGCCCCCAAAGGGCACCTGCGCGAACAGCCGGGCCATCTCCTCCCCGGAGCGCAGGTGCGAACCGCCCAGCGGGGCCAGCCACCCGGCGGCCGAATCCAGGGACTCCCGCGCCCGGATGGCGCCCATCGCCATGGCCAGCCGGCGCCGCGACGGCCCCGCGAAATGCGCGCCGGTAGTGGCGACGACGCCCACCCCGAAGCGTGGGGCCAGCGCGGCCAGCGCGGCGTTGCGTTCATCATCGAGCGGTTGACCGTGATGGGTGAGCTCGATGCTGACCCGGTGCGCACCGAAGCGGTCCACCAGGTCGGCCAGCGCCCGTTCGGCCGCCGATGGGCCACCCTCGGAAAACGCTTGGCGCACATGACCTTTGCGACAGCCCGTCAGGATGTGCCAGTGTCCGCCGGCGGCCTCGGTCAGCGCGTCGAAATCGTAACGGGGCTTGCCCTTCTCGCCGCCGGCCAGGTGCGCCGCGGCCAGTTGCCGCGACAACCTCCGGTAACCCTCCGTACCGCGGGCCAGCACCAGCAGGTGCGGGCCGGGCGGGTCCGGCACCTCGGTGCGCGCGCCCGGGCCCAGCGACAGTTCGGCGCCGAACACGGTGCGCATGTCGAGCTCGGCCGCCGCTTCGGCGAACCGCACCGCCCCGTACAGGCCGTCATGATCGGTGAGCGCCAGGGCGCGCAGGTCCAGCCGGGCCGCCTCCTCGACCAGCTCCTCGGGCGTGCTCGCCCCGTCCAAGAAGCTGAACGCCGAATGCGCATGCAGTTCGGCATAGGCGACGGACGAGCGGGACGCCCGGCCGTCATCCGGCGGCCGATACGTCGCGCGCCGGCGCGACAGCGGGCCGTCGGATTCCGGGCCCGCCGACTCCCCGGCATGGCGCGGCTTGCTGTCGAGCACCCGCTCCATTTCCGCCCAGCTCGGCGGCCCGTTGAACCAGCCCACGGATGCGAGTATATCGAACTGGTGTTCGATTTAACCTCGGCCCAGTACAACCGTTGTTAAACCGATCGTCAACTCCTAAACAAGGTCTTAACGCTGCGGGCACTACCGCGGATCACGAGCTCCACAGATACTGGTACAAGTTCAAAAAAGCGGACACGGCCGGGGGCAGCATGGCGCAGACACTGGACACGGCATTCCTGCAGGCCCACGATCCGGATCAGCACGCCAGCCTGGCGGTCGGGGCGGTCGCCATCGTCGACGGCACCGCGCCCGATTACGAGCGGCTCAAAAGCCTTCTGGCGGAACGTATCCAGCCCATCGCGCGATGCACTCAGCTGCTGCGGGCCCAACCGCGCAATCAGGAGTGGATCGACTGCCCGGACTTCGACCTGGCCCACCACTTGCGCCGGGTGGCGATTCCCCGCCCGGGCGACGAGGCTGAGCTGTCCCGGGCCATCGCCTACGCGCTGGAACGGCCGCTGGATTCCGACCGGCCACCGTGGGAGTGCTGGATCATCGAGGGCCTGACGGGCAACCGATGGGCGATCCTGATGAAAACCCATCACGGGCTGCTCGACGGCAACCCGGCCGCCCGGCTGATCAGCAGGCTCTGCGACGACGCCGACGCCGACACCTTCGCCAACAATGCCGCGGGCAAGCAGGTTTCGCCATCCACATCCGCCAAACCGGGCTGGGCGGACGCGCTGTGGCGCGCCTCGTTGGCCACCGGCAACCTGACCGGCGCCCTAATCGACGCGCTGTGGCCGGTCGTGCGCACCGACGCGGTGAGCACGCTGCGGCGCTACAGCACCGTGCGGGTGCCGATCGCCGACGTCGACAGCGTCTGCCGCAAGTTCGGGGTGAGCGCCAACGACGTCGCGCTGGCCGCCATCACCGAAGGATTCCGCACGGCGCTGATCGGCCGCGGCGAACAACCGCGGGCCGACTCGCTGCGCGCCCTGGTGCCGCTGCCGGTCCGCTCGGCCATGCTCTCGCACCTGCCGGTCGAACACGACGACCCGGTGCGGCGGTTGCAGACCGTGCACACCCGGTGGCAGGCGAAGCAGGCCGCCCAGCCCCTGGGCATTGCGGAGTCGGTGCTCGGCTTGCTGCCGAAGGTGTTGCGCAGCAATGTCTTACAGCTGCTCTCCCGCGTGCCGCAGCGGGCCATCGTCACGCTGGCCACCAACGTGCCCGGGCCGCGCCGCCGGCTTCGGGTGATGGGCCAGACGCTGGAACGGCTGCTGCCGATCCCCCCGACCGCCACGGCGCTGCACACCGGCGTCGCGGTGCTGAGCTACGGCGACGAACTGGTCTTCGGGATCACCGCCGAACACGGCGACGCGTTCGACGTCAAGCAGCTGGCCGCCGGCATCGAGCTGGGCATGGCGCGCCTGGTGGCCCTCGGCGACGATTCCGTGCTGCTGTTCACCCGCAAGCGTTCCCCGCGCCGGGTCGCCGGCCCGGTACCGCCGACGCATCCGTCGGCGCCGGGGCGCGCCCGGCACTGACCCGGCCCTGACCCGGCCCCGGGGGCGCCGGCCACCGTGAGAAGGTTGGTCATGGGCAAATTGGGGCGGGCCGTCATCGACCCGCGCCGCCATGACGCGGTGCTGTTCGACGCCGAGGGCGCGCTCGGCTCGTCGTTGGCCGCGCAACTGCGCGAAATCGGGGTGGGCGCCGCGGTCAGCGCCGACGGCCCGGCGCGGACGGCCGACCGGCTGCGGGTGCGCCCCGGCCGTTGCGTGGTGGTCGCCGGGGACGCCGCGGGCGTCGAGGCCGCGCGCGCCGCCGGGTTCGCGCTGGTGATCGGCCTCGACCCGGCCGCCGGTGCCGCGCTGGAGGATGCCGGGGCCGACGCGGTGGTCGCCGACCTGGACGAGGTCACCGTGCGCACCGGGGACCGCCGGATGTCGCAACTGCCGGATGCGTTGCGGGCCTTGGCCGATGGGCTGGCCTCCCGGCGCCCGGCCGTGTTCTTCGACTTCGACGGCACGCTGTCGGACATCGTCGACGACCCGGATGCGGCGCGGCCCGTCGCCGGGGCCACCGAGGCGTTGGAGAAGCTGGCCGCGCGGTGCCCGGTCGCGGTGCTGTCCGGCCGCGACCTGGCCGACGTGGCCAAACGCGTTGGCGTGCCGGGCATCTGGTATGCGGGCAGCCACGGCTTCGAGCTGACCGCCCCCGACGGCACCCACCACCAGAACGAGGCCGCGGCCGCCGCCATCCCGGTGCTCGAGGAGGCGGCCGGGCGGCTGCGCGACGAGCTGGGCGGGATCGCCGGCGTCGTGGTGGAGCACAAGCGATTCGGGGTCGCCGCGCACTACCGCAACGCCGCCCGCGACCGCGTCGGCGAGGTGCTGGCGGCGGTGCGCGCCGCTGGCCGCCGCGACGGGCTTCGGGTCACCACCGGCCGCGAGGTGATCGAGCTGCGGCCAGACCTGGACTGGGACAAGGGCAAAACGCTGCGCTGGGTGATCGATCACCTGCACCGGGCCGGCTCCGGTGCGCTCACGCCGGTCTACCTCGGCGACGACATCACCGACGAGGACGCGTTCGACGCGGTGCGCGCGGACGGCGTGCCGATCCTGGTGCGGCACGGCGACGACGGCGACCGCGCCACCGCCGCGCTGTTCGCGCTCGACAGTCCCGCGCGGGCCGCCGAGTTCACCGACCGGCTGGCCGATCAGCTCAGCGGCTAGCGGCGGTCGCCCCCATCAGGGCGCGGCGTATTCCACCGCGCCGTCGTCGAGCACCACCCGCGCGTCGGCACCGTCGGTTCCGGAGGCCTCGGTGCGGAACACCGCCTTGCCCGGCTCGGTGCGCCAGATCAGCGTGGTCAGCGTCTCGCCGGGGAACACCGGCGAGGTGAAGCGCGAGGCGATCGAGGTGATGTTGGCCGCGACGCCGCCGCCGAGCTCGGCGACCAGCGCGCGACCCGACACCCCGTAGGTGCACAGCCCGTGCAGGATCGGCTTGGGGAAGCCGGCCAGCTCGCGCGCGAACCACGGGTCGCTGTGCAGCGGGTTGCGGTCCCCGGAGAGCCGGTAGATCAGCGCCTGGTCCTCGCGGGTGGGCAGCGCGATCCGGGCGTCCGGCTCGCGGTCGGGGAATTCGGGTGCGATCGGTCGCTGACCCGGCATGCCGCCGAAGCCGCCCTCGCCCCGGATGACCAAGGTGGTGAGCGTCTCGGCGATCAACTTCCCGGAATCCGGTTCGGTACCCCGGCCGCGCAGCACCAGGATCGCGTTCTTGCCCTCACCCTTGTCCTGGATGTCGGCAACCTCCGACACCACCGAGAGTTTTCCGGCGGGCGGCAGCGGCGCGTGCAGCCGGATGCTCTGCGATCCGTGTAACAGCATGGCCCAGTTGAACTTTCCGACCAGGCCCGCCGCGCCGAAGGCCGGGCAGCAGATCACCGCGTAGGTCGGCAGCACCTGCTGGTCGATGTCGTAGCTGTTCTCGGTGGTGAATGCCAGGTCGTCGACCCCGGCGCCGACGCCGAGCGCGTAGAGCAGCGTGTCCCGATCGGTCCATTCGAACTGCATGGGTTCGGTGACCGCGCCGACGGCACTCGGATCAATCGCCATGGAAGTCTCCTGATCGTTGGGTAGGGATCCTCGGTCCACTCTGGCATCCGGCGAAACGAGGGCATGATCAAGGCCCTCTCCCCGGGGCCGCGCGGTAACAAAGCAACGCAAACCCTTCCCAGCGGAGCCGTCGACAGGGCAGGCTATCGACATGCCCAAGCGCAGCATGATCCGCAAGGCCGGCGTCGCGCTCGCCGCGCTCACCGCCACGATGATCGTCGCCGGCTGCGGCGGCTCACCGCAGGCGCGGTCCATCACGGTGACGTTCATCCGGCACGCCCAGTCCGAGGCCAACGCCAGCGGCGTCATCGACACCGGGGTGCCGGGCCCCGGCCTGACCCCGGAGGGCAAGGGACAGGCCGAACAGGTCGCGCACCAACTCGGCCGCAAGGACTACGACGCCGTCTACGCCTCCACCATGATCCGGACGCAGCAGACCGCCGCTCCGCTGGCCGCCGAACTCGGCAAGCAGGTGGAGGTGCTACCCGGCATCCAGGAGATCGACGCCGGCTGGTTCAACGGCAAACCCGAGTCGATGGCCAAGTCGACGTACATGCTGGCGCCGGCGAACTGGATCAACGGCGACGTGTCCGACAGCATCCCCGGCTCGGTCAGCGGCAAGGAGTTCAACGACCAGTTCACCGCGGCGATCAACAAGATCTACAACAGCGGGCACCGCAACCCGGTGGTGTTCTCGCACCGGAACTCGATCATGGTGTGGACGCTGCTGAACGCCCAGAACGCCAAGGACAGCCTGATGGACAGCCACCCGATTCCGAACACGGGACGGGTGGTGATCAGCGGGAACCCGATGACCGGCTGGACGCTGGTCGACTGGGACGGGATCCGCGACTTCCACAGCTAGTGGCGATCGCAAGCGCGGCGTAGCCGGGCGCAGCGGGTCGCCACCATCCAGCTAGTCGCCACCGCACAAGATCGGCAGTTGACGTGCGCGGCTGCCACCGCCACCATGTCTTCATGCGGTATGTCGTTACCGGCGGTACCGGGTTTATTGGTCGCCGCGTCGTGTCTCGCCTTCTGGAATCGGAGCCCGAGGCGCAGGTGTGGGTGCTGGTCCGACGCCAGTCGCTGGGCCGTTTCGAGCGGCTCGCGGCGGCGTGGGGTGAACGGGTGAAACCCCTGGTCGGTGCGCTGCCGGAACTGGATCTGAGCGACGAGGCGCTCGCCGAGCTGGGCCGGGTCGATCACGTCGTGCACTGTGCGGCGATCTACGACATCACCGCCGGCGAACCCGAACAGCGGGCCAGCAACGTCGAGGGCACCCGCGCGGTGATCGCGCTGGCGCAGCGGTTGGACGCGACGTTGCACCACGTGTCGTCGATCGCGGTGGCGGGCGATTTCGCCGGCGAATACACCGAGGACGACTTCGACGTGGGCCAGCAGCTGCCGACGCCCTATCACCAGACCAAGTTCGAGGCCGAGCTGCTGGTGCGCTCGGCGCCGGGTCTGCGTCATCGCATCTACCGCCCCGCGGTGGTGGTGGGCGATTCGCGCACCGGCGAGATGGACAAGGTGGACGGCCCGTACTACTTCTTCGGCGTGCTGGCCAAGTTGGCGGTCCTACCCAAGCTGACCCCGATCCTGCTGCCCGACACCGGCCGCACCAACATCGTGCCGGTGGACTACGTCGTCGACGCGCTGGTCGCGCTGATGCACGCCGACGGCCGCGATCAGCAGACGTTCCACCTGACCGCCGAGAAGACCATCGGCCTGCGTGGCATCTACCGCGGCGTGGCCAAGGCGGCCGGGCTGCCGCCGCTGCGCGGTTCACTGCCCCGTGCGGTGGCCGCCCCCGTGCTCAAGGTGCGCGGGCGCGCCCGGGTGGTGCGCAACATGGCGGCCACCCAGCTCGGCATCCCCGCCGAGGTGCTCGACGTCGTGGACCTGGCGCCCACCTTCGTCAACGAGAAGACACGAGATGCGTTGCGGGACACCGGGATAACTGTTCCCGAGTTCGCCGGCTACGCGCCCAAGCTGTGGCGGTACTGGGCGGAGCACCTCGATCCGTATCGGGCGCGCCGCGACGATCCGCGGGGACCGTTGCAGGGTCGCCACGTCATCATCACCGGGGCGTCCAGTGGCATCGGCCGGGCGGCGGCCATCGCGATCGCCGAGCGGGGCGCCACCGTGTTCGCGCTGGCCCGCAACGGCCCGGCGCTGGATTCGCTGGTCGCCGAGATCCGCGCCGATGGTGGTGCCGCCCATGCCTTTACGTGTGATGTCACCGATTCGGCGTCGGTGGAACACACCGTCAAGGACATCCTGGGCCGGTTCGACCACGTCGACTACCTGGTGAACAACGCCGGCCGGTCCATCCGCCGCTCGGTGGTCAACTCGACCGACCGGCTACACGACTACGAGCGGGTGATGGCGGTCAACTACTTCGGCGCGGTCCGGATGGTGCTGGCGCTGCTACCCCATTGGCGCGAGCGCCGATTCGGCCACGTCGTCAACGTGTCGAGCGCCGGTGTGCAGGCCCGCAATCCCAAGTACAGCTCGTACCTGCCGTCCAAGGCGGCGCTGGACGCGTTCTCCGACGTGGTGGGTTCGGAGGTGCTGTCGGACCACATCACCTTCACCAACATCCATATGCCGTTGGTGCGCACGCCCATGATCGTGCCGTCGCACCGGCTCAACCCGGTGCCGGCGATCAGCCCCGAGCGGGCGGCGGCGATGGTGGTGCGCGGGCTGGTGGAAAAGCCGGCCCGCATCGACACCCCGCTGGGGACGCTCGCCGAGGCCGGCAACTACTTCGCCCCGCGGACGTCGCGGCGGGTCCTGCACCAGCTCTACCTGGGCTATCCCGACTCGGCGGCGGCACGCGGGCTGACCGCCCACCCGGCCCCGGCGCCCGCCGCGCGCGGCCCGCGGCGCAAGCCCAGCCGGCCGGTGCGCGCCGTCACCCGCGGCATCCGCACACCGCGTCCGGTCAAGCGGCTGGTCCGCCTGGTGCCCGGCGTGCACTGGTAATCACTTCTGCAGCGTGAACTGGTTGACGTCGATGTAGCCGACGCGGAACGCGTCGGCGCAACCGGTCAGGTACTTCATGTACCGCTCGTAGACCTCCTCGGACTGCAGCGCGATGGCCTCGTCCTTATGCGACTCAAGCCCGGCGGCCCAGATGTCGAGCGTCTTGGCATAGTGCGGCTGCAACGACTGCACGCGAGTCACCGTGAAGCCGTTCGCGGTGGCGCGCTCCTGCACCATCGGGATCGACGGCAGCCGTCCGCCCGGGAAGATCTCGGTGACAATGAATTTGATGAACCGGGCGAACGTGAACGAGATCGGCATGCCGCGCTCGACCATCTCCGTCGGGTGCAGCCCGGTGATGGTGTGCAGCAGCATGATCCCGTCGTCGGGCAGCAGGTCGTGCGCCAGAGTGAAGAACGCGTCGTAGCGTTCGTGCCCGAAGTGCTCGAAGGCGCCGATGCTGACGATCCGGTCGACCGGCTCGTCGAACTGCTCCCAGCCCTGCAGCAGGATCCTGGCCGACCGCGGGCTCTCGGACTTCGCGATCAGCTGTTCGACGTGGTCGGCCTGGTTGCGGCTCAGGGTGAGGCCGACGACGTTGACGTCGTACTTTTCCATCGCCCGCATCATGGTGGCCCCCCACCCGCAGCCCACATCGAGCAACGTCATGCCCGGCTGCAACCCGAGTTTGCCGAGGGCGAGGTCGATCTTGGCGATCTGGGCCTCTTCCAGCGTCATGTCGTCGCGCTCGAAGTACGCGCAGCTGTACGTCTGGGTGGGATCGAGGAATAGCCGGAAGAAGTCGTCCGACAGGTCGTAGTGGGCCTGCACATCGTCGAAGTGCGGCGTTAAATCAGTCCCCTCCGGGGGCTCCGACGTGGTTGGCATTGTGCCAGCCTAGTCGCCGGTATGTTGGAAGCAATGACCTCGCCCGTTTTCGTTGACGTCGACACCGGCGTGGACGATGCGCTGGCGCTGATCTACCTGTTCGCCAGCCCGGAGGCCGAAGTGGTCGGCATCGCCTCGACCGGGGGAAACGTTGGGGTGGAACAGGTTTGCGAAAACAATCTCGGCCTGCTGCAGCTGTGCCAACGCACCGGGATACCGGTTTCCAAGGGCTCGCCACAGACCCTGACCGGCCCGATGCGGCTGCCGTCAAAAGTCCACGGCCCCAGGGGATTGGGCTATGCCGACCTGCCGGCGGGCTCGGGCCGGCTCACCGACTATGACTCGGCGAGCGCCTGGGTGCGCGCGGCGCGGGCCTTTCCCGGTGAGCTCATCGGGGTGGCGACCGCCCCCTTGACCAACCTGGCGCTGGCGCTGCGCGCCGAACCCGAGCTGCCGACGCTGCTGCGCCGGCTGGTGATCATGGGCGGGTCCTACGACCACCGGGGCAACACCACGGCGGTGGCCGAGTGGAACATCAGCGTCGATCCCGAGGCGGCGGCCGAGGTGCTGGCGGCGTGGCGCCCCGAAACCGTTGGGCAACAGCGGCTTCCGATCCTGTGCGGTCTCGACCTGACCCGCAAGGTCGCGTTGACGCCGGATCACCTCGCGCGGCTGGCCGCGGCCGCGGGGGCGACGACGACGCGGCTGAGCGAAGGCGACGAGCCCGGAACCCGGTCGGGCGCGTCCAACCCGCTGATCCGGGTGATCGAGGACGCGACGCGGTTCTACCTGGAGGCCTATCACGAACTCGGCCACGGGTATCAGGCACACATGCACGACCCGTTGGCCGCCGCCGTCGCGCTGGACCCCGAACTGGTCAGCACGCGTGCGGCGACGGTGGACATCGAGCTGACCGGGACCCTGACCCGCGCCATGACGGTGACCGATTGGTCGGATCGTCGAGAACCCAACGCGCTGATCGGCATTGACGTCGACGCGGCGGCGTTCTTCGATCGGTTCATCGAACGGGTGGGGCCGTTCGCACGGCAGTTGGGGGGTTGACCGATGAAGATTCGCGCGATCGAACTGATCCGGGCGGGATGGGGTGCGGTGCTGCTGGCCGCCCCCGCTGAGGTGCTCGATCACATCCACGGGGTGCAGGTCGACCGCAAGGCGCTCGTCGTCACCCGGATCCTGGGCGCCCGCCATCTGACCCAGGCGGCCCTGTCGGGAGTCAACCCCGGCCCGGAGGTGCTGGCGGCCGGGGTCTGGGTCGACGTCGTGCACTCGGCGACCGCGCTCGGCCTGGCGGTCCTCGACCGCCGCCGCGCCCGCGGCGGGGTCACCGACGCCGCCGTCGCGGCGACCTGGGCGGCGCTCGGCTGGCGGCATCTGCGCGCCGGACGGGCCAGGACAGACGGCGTCCGGGGCCGCGACCGGCTGGCCCGCACCGTGGTGGGCGCCCTGCCCGGCGGCGGCGGGCTGATGGCGCGGGCGCAGGCGGTGCGCGCCCAATAGCGGGCGGATCCCGCCCGGGCCAACGCGGCCGTCAAACGAAGAACCACCAGCTGATGGCGCCTTTTGCGGTCAAGAATCCCGGCTTACGCCGTGTCTCGTTGCCCCAAGTTTTTGATGTTGGGACAATGGAAGTTCGTACTTGACGAATTGGTGGGGAGTGGGGCTCGACGTCCAGCGTCATCGGCTCTCATCAAGTGAAAGGTTTTGCGAGTCATGACGGAGCTGGTTACCGGGAAAACGCTGCCGAACGTGGTCGTCACTGGCGTCGCCATGACGACCGCGTTGGCTACTGACGCCGAGAGCACCTGGAAGCTGTTGCTGGACAGCCAAAGCGGTATCCGCAAACTCGAGGATTCGTTCGTCGAGGAGTTCGACCTGCCGGTGCGCATCGGCGGACACCTGCTGGAGGAATTCGACGGCGGCCTGACGCGCGCCGAACGCCACCGGATGGGCTACCTGCAGCGGATGTCGACCGTGCTGAGCCGGCGGGCCTGGGAGAACGCCGGCTCACCCGAGGTCGATCCCAACCGGCTGATGGTGTCCATCGGCACCGGCCTGGGGTCGGCCGAGCAGATCGTGTTCAGCTATGACGACCTGCGGGCCCGTGGCATCAAGGGGGTCTCGCCGCTGGCGGTGTCGAAGTACATGCCCGACGGCGCGGCCGTCGCGGTGAGCCTGGAGCGGCACGCCAGGGCCGGGGTGATCACGCCGGTGTCGGCGTGCGCGTCGGGTTCCGAGGGGGTGGCGCAGGCCTGGCGCAACGTCGTCTTCGGTGAGGCCGACGTCGCCATCTGCGGTGGCGTCGAGGTCAGGATCGAGGCGGTCGCGATAGCGGCGTTCGCCCAGATGCGCATCGTGATGTCGACCAAGAACGACGACCCGGTAGGGGCCTGTCGCCCGTTCGACCGCGACCGCACCGGCTTCGTCTTCGGCGAGGCCGGCGCGTTCGCCGTTGGGGTCCGGGGCGACCATGTGGTAGCCGTCGGAGGTGATGCTGGCGCCCATGATGCGG
>NZ_LZKY01000391.1:0-12413 GCF_001673055.1 Mycobacterium sp. 1245801.1 | reverse complement strand
GGCGATCGTGGCCATCCTGGCGGTGCTCAAGACCGGGGCGGCGTACCTGCCGATCGACCCGGCCGCGCCGGGCGCCCAGCGATCCACCACCTCGGCCGGGCAGGCCTCGCCGACCACCGCCAGCGCCACCGACTCCAGCCCCTTCGGCGACAGCATCGCCACCGCCGACGGGGTCTGCGTCAACACGGTGACCTCCGCGTCGACGAGCAGGGCGTGGAAGTCCTTCGGCGAGCGGGCCACCGACTCGGGCACCACCACCAGCCGGCCGCCGCGCAGCAGCGCGCCGAAGATCTCCCAGACCGACACGTCGAAGGCGTACGAGTGGCTCTGCGTCCACACGCCCACCCGCGGCAGGCCGGCGTCCAGGGTGTCCAGCAGCTGGGTCACGTTGCGGTGGGTGATCGCCACGCCCTTGGGGACACCGGTGGTGCCCGAGTCGGTGGCCCGCTCGCCGAAGGACTTCCACGCCCTGCTCGTCGACGCGGAGGTCACCGTGTTGACGCAGACCCCGTCGGCGGTGGCGATGCTGTCGCCGAAGGGGCTGGAGTCGGTGGCGCTGGCGGTGGTCGGCGAGGCCTGCCCGGCCGAGGTGGTGGATCGCTGGGCGCCCGGCCGGGTGATGGTGAACGCCTACGGCCCGACCGAGACCACCATGTGTGTGGCGATCAGCGCCCCGCTGACGCGGGGATCCGGGACGCCGCCGATCGGTCTGCCGGTGGACGGCGCGGCCCTGTTCGTGCTCGACCCGTGGTTGCGCCCGGTGCCCGCCGGTGTCGTCGGCGAGCTGTATGTGGCCGGCGACGGGGTGGCCGCCGGATATGTGGGCCGGGCCGGGCTGACGGCCTCGCGGTTCGTGGCGTGCCCGTTCGGGGCGCCCGGGGCGCGCATGTATCGCACCGGGGACCTGGTCTGCTGGGGGCCCGACGGACAGCTGCGCTACCTGGGTCGCGCCGACGAGCAGGTGAAGATCCGCGGCTACCGCATCGAGCTCGGCGAGGTCCAGGCCGCGCTGGCCGCGCTGGACGACGTCGAGCAGGCCGTGGTGATCGCCCGCGAGGACCAGCCGGGCGTCAAGCGGCTGGTGGGCTACCTCACCGGCACGGCCGACCCGGGCGAGGCGCGCACCGCGCTGGCCGAGCGGTTGCCGGTCTACATGGTGCCGGCCGCGGTGGTGGCGCTCGACGCGTTGCCGCTGACCCCCAACGGCAAACTCGACGTGCGCGCCCTGCCGGCGGCGGAGTACACCGGCAGCGGATACCGGGCCCCGGCCACCGCCACCGAGCGGGCGGTGGCCGACAGCTACGCCCAGGTGCTCGGCGTGGAGCGGGTGGGCGTCGACGACTCCTTCTTCGACCTGGGCGGCGACAGCATCTCGGCGATGCGCGTGGTCGCCGCGATCAACGCCAGCCTGGGCGTTGACCTGGCGGTACGCGCCCTGTTCGACGCGCCCACGGTCAGGGCGCTGAGCCTGCGGCTGCGGGCCGAGTCGGCGGACGGCGACGACGTCGTTCCCGTGCAGATCCTCCGGGAGGGTTCGGGGGTGCCGTTGTTCTGCATCCACCCGGCCGGCGGGGTGAGCTGGCCGTATCGGGTGCTCGGCAAGTACCTGGACCGCCCGATCTTCGGCATTCAGCAAACCCCATCGGCCGATGCAGCCGCCCCGCGGTCGGTCCGCGAATTGGCCGAGATCCACGCCGACCGGATCCAGGACGTCTATCCCGACGGGCCCTACCACCTGCTGGGCTGGTCGTTCGGCGGGGTCGTCGCCCACGAGATCGCGATCGAGCTGCAGCGCCGCGGCCGCGCGATCGGGCGCCTGATCCTGCTCGACGCCCAGCCCAGCATCGACGACGCGATCGCCCTGCCGGAGCACGCCCTGGGCGAGCAGCAGGTGCTCGACGACGTCCTGCGGGCCTACAACATCAGCGTCGACGCGCAGACCGGGCCGCCCACCGACGAGCAACTGGCGGAGCTCCTGCGCGAATCCGGCGTCGCCGACATACCACGGCACCGACGGCTCGTCGATTTGCTGGCCGGAAACCTCAACGACAACATCGAGCTCTACCGGCTGCACGAGCCCCGGCTGTTCGACGGCGACATCTGCGTGTTCTCCGCCGTGCGGGACCAAAGCGACCGCAGTTCGCTGCTGGCCCGCTCCTGGGAGCCCTACGCCTCCGGCGACGTGCTCACCCACGCGGTGGACTGCACGCACAACGAGATGCTGTCCGCCGACTCGGTCGCACGCTACGGGCGCCAACTTTGGCAGCTGCTCCGCGAGGAACGCCGCCGCGAACTGGCCCCGCACGAACGGTTCAACGCGGCGGCCGGTGACGACGAGCCGCCCACCAAGTCATGAGCGGTCTCGCCGGTACATCGCGACGGTGCGATCCAGTTCACACATCCGTCGATCACGGTGATCACCACGGGTCGGCCGCGGCCGTCGGCGGCCCGTTGCAGCGCTTTTGGCGAAGCTCACGCGCGCTTCGATCCGGGCAACGGTAGGGTCGAAGGCGTGTGCGGAGTCACCGGGGAGGTCCGACTCGACGGGCAGGCGCCCGACGTAGCGGCGGTCTCAGCAATGGCCGCGGTGCTGACACCACGGGGCCCCGATGCGGGCGGCGCCTGGTCGCAGGGCCGGGTCGCGCTCGGCCATCGTCGCCTGAAGATCATCGACCTGACCGAGGCCGGCGCCCAGCCGATGGTCGACTCGGAGCTGGGCCTGTCGCTGGCCTGGAACGGCTGCATCTACAACTACAAGGAGTTGCGCCAGGAGCTCAGCGGGTACGGCTACCGCTTCTTCTCGCACAGCGACACCGAAGTCCTGATCAAGGCCTACCACCGGTGGGGCGATGACTTCGTCAGCCACCTGTTCGGCATGTTCGCCTTCGCCGTCGTCGAACGCGACAGCGGGCGGGTGCTGCTCGGCCGGGACCGCCTCGGCATCAAGCCGCTGTATCTGACCGAGGACCTTCACCGGGTCCGGTTCGCGTCGACGTTGCCGGCCCTGCTGGCCGGCGGCGGCGTGGACACCCGCATCGACCCCGTCGCCCTGCACCACTACATGAGCTTCCACTCGGTGGTGCCCGCGCCGAACACCATCCTGCGCGGCGTCCGCAAGGTGCCGCCCGCCTCGCTGGTCGCCATCGAGCCCGACGGCCGGCGCACCGTCACCACCTACTGGGCGCCGGACTTCACCCGGCACGCCGACCGCGCGGATTGGTCGGAGCGCGACTGGGAAGACGCGGTGCTGTCCACGCTGCGGTTGGCGGTCAAGCGCCGCCTGGTCGCGGACGTGCCGGTCGGTTGCCTGTTGTCCGGCGGCGTGGACTCCAGCCTGATCGTGGGCCTGCTCGCCGAGGCCGGCCAGCACGGGTTGTCGACGTTCTCCATCGGCTTCGAGTCCGCCGGCGGCGTCAAGGGCGACGAATTCCAGTACTCCGACATCGTGGCCCAGCGCTTCGAGACCGACCACCACCAGATCCGCATCGAGACCGACCGGATGCTGCCCGCCCTGGACGGGGCCATCGGCGCGATGAGCGAGCCGATGGTCAGCCACGACTGCGTCGCCTTCTATCTGCTCAGCCAGGAAGTGGCGCGGCACGTCAAGGTCGTGCAGTCCGGCCAGGGCGCCGACGAAGTATTCGCCGGCTACCACTGGTATCCGCCGATGGGCGATCCGGCCGCCGCCACCCTGGACGGCGCCGTCGCCCAGTACCGGGGCGCCTTCTTCGACCGCGACGCGGCCGGGGTGCAGGCGCTGGTCGGATCGGGCATCGTCGCGCCCGGCGACCCCAGCCTGCGGTTCGTCACCGAGCACTTCGCGCAGGCCGGCGCCGAAACCGGGATCGACCGCGCGCTGCGGCTCGACACGACGGTGATGTTGATCGACGATCCGGTGAAGCGGGTGGACAACATGACGATGGCGTGGGGGCTGGAGGGCCGGGTCCCGTTCCTCGACCACGAGCTGGTCGAGCTGGCCGCGACCTGCCCGCCGGAGCTCAAGATCGCCCACGAAGGCAAGGGCGTCCTGAAACAGGCTGCGCGACGGGTGATTCCGGCGGAGGTCATCGACCGCCCCAAGGGCTACTTCCCGGTCCCGGCGCTGACCCACCTCGAAGGCCCGTACCTCGACATGGTCCGCGACGCTCTGTACGCGCCCACCGCCAAGGAGCGCGGCCTGTTCAACACCGACGCGGTCGACGCGCTGCTGGCCAACCCCAACGGCAAGCTGACCCCGCTGCGCGGCAACGAGCTCTGGCAGATCGCGCTGCTCGAGCTCTGGCTGCAGCGCCACGGTGTCACCGGCCCGGTTGCATGACCATGGCCGATCCGTCCGGCGACCACACCGAGGCGATCACGCTCGGTCTGCACGACGCATCCCCGCCCGAGCTGGTCGATGCGATGGCCAAAGACGTCGAGCTCGAATTGGGTTGGGGCCGACTGATTTTCGGGCAGACCTTCGCCAATTCCCAGCAGCTGGTCGAGGCGCTGCGCCGCGAGGGGCCCGGCCGGCGCGACATCTGCATCTACGCCCGCGAATCTCACGTGGTGGTAGCCGAGGCGCCCACCGAGCTCTTCATCGACCCCAGCCACACCTACCGGCTGCGTTTCACGCCTGCGACGAAGAACTTCGGCCCGGCCCCGCCGGGCTTGACGGTGCGCACGCTCAACGACCCGATCGACGCCGACGCCATGAACCGCGTCTACGTGCGCTGCGGCATGGTCCCGGCCGGCGTCGACGTGATCTGGGACAACCACCAGAACGTGCCCGCGGTGAAGTATCTGCTCGCGGTGCGCGACGAGGACGGCGCGGTGGTCGGCACGGTCACCGGGGTCGATCACGAGTTGCTGTTCAACGACCCCGAGGAAGGGTCGAGCCTGTGGACCCTGGCGGTCGATCCGGCCGCCGGGCTGCCCGGCGTCGGCGGCGCGCTGACCAAGGCGCTGGCCGAGCACTTCCGCAGTGCGGGCCGCGCCTACATGGATCTGTCGGTGGCGCACGACAACGCGGCCGCCATCGGCCTCTACGAGAAGCTGGGTTTCCGCCGCGTCCCGGTGCTGGCGATCAAGCGCAAGAACGCGATCAACGAGCCGCTGTTCAGCCCGCCGCCCGAGACGGTCGACGACCTCAACCCCTATGCCCGGATCATCGCCGACGAGGCGCTGCGGCGGGGGATCTGGGTCGAGGTGCTCGACGCCGAGACCGGCGAGATGCGCCTGACCCACGGCGGCCGCAGCGTCATCACCCGTGAGTCGCTGTCCGAGTACACCTCGGCGGTGGCGATGTGCCGGTGTGACGACAAGCGGCTGACGCGGCGCCTGGTCTCCGAGGCCGGCATCACCGTGCCGCGGGCGCGGCTGGCCACCTTCGACGAGAGCGACTTCGCCTTCGTCAAGGAGGTCGGCGAGGTCGTCGTCAAACCGACACGGGGCGAGCAGGGCAAAGGCATCACCGTCGGGGTGGTGCCGGACAACGGCCCCGACGACCTGTCCGCCGCACTGGCGCGGGCCCGCCAGCAGTACCCGGACGTGCTGATCGAACAGCGGATCACGGGCGACGACCTTCGGCTGGTGGTGATCGACGGCCGCGTGGTGGCCGCCGCGCTGCGGATGCCTCCCGAGGTCATCGGCACCGGGGAGCACAGCGTGCGGGACCTGATCGCGGCCGAAAGCCGGCGGCGCTCGGCGGCCACCGGCGGCGAGTCCCGCATCCCGCTCGACGACCTCACCGAGTCGACCGTCGCCGAGGCCGGGTGGAAGCTGGACGACGTGCTGCCCCAGGGGACCCGGCTGCGGGTGCGCCGCACCGCCAACCTGCATCAGGGCGGCACCATCCACGACGTCACCGCGCACGTGAACAGCGAATTGTGCCGCGTCGCGGTGACGGCGGCCGAGGCGATCGGCATCCCGGTGACCGGCATCGACCTGTTGGTGCCCGACGTCACCGGCGCCGAGTACGCGTTCATCGAAGCCAACGAGCGCCCTGGCCTGGCCAACCACGAACCCCAGCCCACCGCCGCGGCCTTCATCGACTTCCTGTTTCCCGGCCACCCCGGCCAGCCGCAGGCCTGGACTCCCGAGGAGTCCCGCTCCGATCGCGGCTGACGCCCGCTGAATGGGTAGATCTCTTTTCAAACGCCGAACGGAGACCGCATGAGTGCGAGCGCGCAAACCAAGACCATCTCGACCCATGTGCCGGCGCGGCTGGACCGGCTGCCGTGGTCGCGGTTTCACTGGCGCGTGGTCGTCGGCCTGGGCGGGGTGTGGGTGCTCGACGGGCTCGAGGTCACCATGGTGGGCAACGTCTCGGCCCGGCTCATGGAGCACAACAGCGGCATCGCGCTCGATCCCGCCCAGATCGGCATGGCGGCCGCGATCTACATCGCCGGCGCCTGTTCGGGGGCGCTGTTCTTCGGCCACCTGACCGACCGCTTCGGCCGGCGAAACCTGTTCATCCTCACCCTGGCGATCTATTTGGTGGCCACCGTCGCGACCGCCTTCGCGTTCGCCCCGTGGTACTTCTTCCTGACCCGTTTCTTCACCGGCTCGGGCATCGGGGGCGAATACGCCGCCATCAATTCGGCCATCGACGAGCTGATCCCGGCGCGGGTGCGCGGCCGCGTCGACCTGGTGATCAACGGAACCTATTGGCTGGGTTCGGCCGCCGGCGCGGGCGGCGCGCTGATCCTGCTGAACACCTCGAACTTCCCGCCCAACATCGGCTGGCGGCTCGCCTTCGGAATCGGCGCCATCCTCGGCATTTTCGTGCTGCTGGTGCGGCGCAACGTGCCGGAGAGCCCGCGGTGGTTGTTCATCCACGGCCGCGACGACGAAGCCGAACAGATCGTCGGCGAGATCGAGGAGGCGGTTCAGCGCGAGACCGGCCAGCCGCTGCCGGAACCGCAAGGCAAGGCGTTGCGGATCCGCCAGCGCACCGCGATCTCGTTCCGCGAGATCGCCGCGGTCGCGTTCAAGCTCTATCCGCGGCGCGCGATCCTCGGGCTGGCGCTGTTCATCGGGCAGGCGTTCCTCTACAACGGCGTCACGTTCAACCTCGGGACGCTGCTCAGCCAGTTCTACGCGGTGCCGTCGGGCATGGTGCCGGTGTTCTTCGTGCTGTGGGCCCTGAGCAATTTCGCCGGCCCGCTGGTGCTCGGGCACCTGTTCGACACCGTCGGCCGTAAACCGATGATCACGCTGACCTACCTCGGTTCCGCGGTCGCGGTGGTGGCGCTGGCGATCGTGTTTCTCACCCGGGCCGGCGGCGTCTGGGCCTTCATCGGCGTGCTGATCGTCGCGTTCTTCCTGGCCTCGGCGGGCGCCAGCGCGGCGTACCTGACGGTCAGCGAGATCTTCCCGATGGAGACCAGGGCGCTGGCGATCGCCTTCTTCTACGCGATGGGCACGGCGATCGGTGGTATCACCGGGCCGTTGCTGTTCGGTCAGCTGATCAACTCGGGCATGCGCACCGAGGTCGTCTGGTCGTTCCTCATCGGGGCGGCCGTGATGGCGGCCGCGGGCCTGGTCGAACTGTGGCTCGGCATCGCCGCCGAGCGGCGCCCGCTCGAAGAGCTGGCGCTGCCGTTGACCGTGGAAGATGCCGAAGATGCTGAGCGCCAGGAAGATTCGGAGCCGGCAGCGGACTGAGTCGCGACGGATCAGCCGTACGCGTCCCACCACGTGTGCAGGTCCTCGACGGTGGCCGGATCCCCGCTGACGTCGCTGAGCATGAGCCTGGCGTCGTTGGACCAGATCACGTTGGGGCGGTTGTTGTAGGTGCCGCACGCGATCAGGCCGGCCATGTCGTTGGGTGTCTCGTCGTAGTGCCAGCTGACGGGTGAGCGTCCCTCGCCGGGGCAGTTCACCAGGCTGATATTGCCGATGTCGTCGGCGAAGGCCCGCTTCAGCCGGTCGGGCGTGGCGAACAGCCCGTAGGTGGCGCGGGCCGGTCCGCCGGGCTGGGTGTTCTGGCCGCAGGTCACCATGGCCACCGCAGTCACCCAGATGCTGCCCGTCTCCGGGGTCGCCGGCGTGCAGGCGCCGGGCAGGTACCCGGGTGGAAGCAGGCTGATCAGCCGCGCCTGATCGCCGCTGGGCGCCGCGGCGGACGGGGGCGCGGTCTTGCCCGACGTGGCAAGGTGCTGGGGCTGGCTGGTCGGCTTGAGCAGCAGCCAGACGCCGGCGGCACCGATCGCCACGGCGACGACGGCGGCCGCGGCGACCACCGGCCACCGGGTGCGCCTGCGCCGCGGCGGGCCGGGCGGGCTGATCCGGCTGATCGGGCCAGCGGCGTCGCCGCGCTGCAGGATCGTCTCGGCCCGCTCGCGCTCGGGGCTGCTCAGCGCCTTGCGCGCGGCACCGGCCAGCGCGCCGGCGGTGGGGTAGCGCTCGGCGGGGTCCTTGGCCATTCCGCCCGCGATCACCGCGTCAAATGCCGGGCTGACGCCGGCCGCGTGCGCGCTGGGTTTGGGGATGGGCTGCATCATGTGCGCGGTCACCAGCGCGCCGGAGCTGTCGGCGCCATACGGCGGCGCCCCCGTCAGGCATTCGTACAGCACGCAGGCCAGCGCGTAGACGTCGGCGCGGGAAGTCACCTCGTCACTCGAAAAGCGTTCGGGCGCCATGTATTTCAACGTTCCGACCGCGGTGCCCAGTTGGGTGAGTTTCTCGTCGGTCTCGGCGCTGGCGATCCCGAAGTCGACCAGATAGGCGAAGTCGTCGCCGGTGATCAGGATGTTTTGCGGTTTGACGTCGCGATGCGTCACCCCCGCGGCGTGGGCGGCGTCGAGCGCCGACGCGACCTGGTGGATGATGGCGACCGCCCGGGGCGCGGGCAGCGGTCCCTGCTGTTCGAGCAGGGTGTCCAGGTCGACACCCTCGATGAGGCGCATCTCCAGGAACAGCTGGCCGTCGATTTCGCCGTAGTCGTGGATGGGCACCACATGCGGCTCCAGCAGTTGGCCGGTGATGCGGGCCTCGCGCTCCATTCGCTTGCGGAACACCGGATCCTGGCTGAACGTGTGGGACATCAGCTTCACCGCCACGGTCCACTGCTTGACGGTGTGCTCGGCCTCGTACACCTCGCCCATTCCGCCGCGGCCGAGCAGCCGCTTGAGGCGGTAGGGCCCAAACGTCGTTCCCGCCTTCGACCCCTGCGCGTCGCTCACAACATCCCCGGGGCCGCTTGCTATCCGGTGAGTTTCGTCAGCCAGGCCGGATTCTGGTAGTTCACCGCCGTGGTGCCGTCCCACACGAACGGCGTGGAGTTGGCGTTGTCGCTCGACAGCGTCGAGTAGCCGTTGGCCGCTTTGGCCTTGGCCGTGCCGATGTCGTCGCCGGACTTGATGCAGGCGATGACCCCGGCGCTAGCGCCGACCGTCTTGGCCAATTGTGCGAGCTCGCCGTCGGTGCGGTCCTCGGCGGCGCCCTCCTGCGGCTGAAAGTTGCTGGCGAACAAGCCCGAATAGAAGTCGGCGTAGAGCTTGGGGTCGTTCTGCGCGGCGACGCAGTAGCTGGCCGCCACCGCGCGGGTCGAGTAGTCCTGGCTGTGCGACTTGTCGTCGAGGAAGTTGAGCAGGTGATAGCGCACGGCCAGCTTCTTGTTGTTCACCGCGGCGTCGATGTCGGCGGCGTTCGACCTGATGAAGCTGCCGCACGGCGGGCAGATCGGCTCGTTGAAGATGTCGATCGTGGTCTGGGCCGCCGAACTCCCGACGAACACACCGTCATCGAGGACCCGCAGCGCGACGGCGTCGGGCGGCGGCGGGGGCGGCGTCGCCGGGGCCGGCCCGGACTTCGGTTCCCACGGGCGCACGACGCCGAGGATCACCCCGATCAGCACCACCGTGAGCGTGGCGGCGACACCGACCCACAGCCAGGGCTTGCGGCCGGCCCGCGGCGGCTGGCCCCAGGGCGGGGTCGCCGCGCCGGCGTTGGTCCAGACCGGGGGGCCGCCCCACGGCGGTGGTTGGACGGCGCCCGACGGCGTGGGCCAGGAGCCGAGCGGCGGGGCGGGCGGTGCCGCGGCGGGCGGGCCGGGCGCAAACCCGCCGGCCGGCTGGCCGGCGAATGCGGCCGGCGGCGTTGCCATTTGGGTGCGCTCCAGGATGTCGGTGGCCCGATCCTGATCCGGCGCGGCCAGGGCGCCGTAGGCGGCCGCCGCCAGGTCACCGCAGGTGAGGTAGCGGTCCGCGGGGTCCTTGGCCATGCCGCGGGCGATCACGCCGTCGAAGGCGGCCGGGATGCTGGGGCGCGCCGCGCTCGGGCGCGGGATCGGTTGGTGGACGTGGGCGCCCATCACGCTGAGCTGGTCACCGGTGTAGGGCGGGGAGCCGGTCAGGCACTCGTAGAGCACGCAGGCCAGCGCGTAGATGTCGGCCTTATGGGTGATTGCGGAATCGCCGAACCGCTCCGGGGCCATGTATTTGGCGGTGCCCACAGTGGTGCCGAACTGCGTCAGCTTTTCGTCCGACGTGGCGCTGGCGATGCCGAAATCGACGAGATAGGCGAAGTCGTCGGCGCTCACCAGGATGTTTTCCGGCTTCACGTCTCGGTGCAGGATCCCGGCCGCGTGCGCGGCGTCGAGCGCCGAACCGATCTGGCGCACAATCGCTATCGCGCGCGGCGGCGATATCGGTCCGTACCGCTTCAGCATGCTGGCCAGGTCCTTGCCGTCGATCAGCCGCATGTCCACGTAGAGCTGCCCGTCGATTTCGCCGAAGTCGTGGATGGGCACGACGTGCGGTTCGTGCAGCCGTCCGGCGGTGCGGGCCTCGCGCTGCATCCGGGAGCGGAAGACCGGATCGTTGGACAGGGTCCGCGACATCAGTTTGAGGGCCACGGTGCGCTCACGGACCGTGTCCTCGGCCTCGTAGACGTCGCCCATGCCGCCACGGCCGACCAGGCGCAGCAGCCGATACGGCCCGAACTGCGTACCCTCCCGCGAATCCGCGGTCGCCTCACCCATCGAAGACTCCTCACCCGCGCATACCGGGCATGCAGGCATAAGGCTAAGGTTTTCGCGGCCGCAGGGCACGGCGAATAGCGAAAGCCAGCTAATTCGACGGGGCGCGATTAACGGATGTCGTCATCGCCGGTGGCGCGCTCGGTGAGCCCTTCTCGGGCCAGCGCCCGGACGAAACCGTACGCCTGCATGCCGGCGGGGCCCGGATTGTCGAAGATCCATTCGTTGATCTTTTCCAGCGCGTTGGCCAGGTCGTCGCGCTTGACCCGAACCAGGTAGGTCTTCCGGTCGTCGTCGGGATCCTCGAGGGATTCGGCGACCGCGACCGGATTCTTGAACGCGTAGGCGATCCCGTGCACGGCATCGTGGTTCAGGGCCCAGTGAATCTCGCTGGGGCGCAGCCGGTTCACCGCCAGGTTGCGGTAGTCACGGTCATCGTCTGAACTGCTCACCGGGCCGGTGATCCTTTTCTGTGTGCATCGGGAAAGTGGAACGGCGATCAATTGAAGGAAGGTCGCGCGAAGCGATTCGCGCAACGTTCATACCGGGCATTTTCATCATAGGAAGAGGTGCGGTCGGCTGCATGCCGAGCGCGTTGCGCACGCCCGCATTCCGCCGATTGCGGCCGGGCTCAGCGGCGATATTTCAAATACAGATAGCCGTCGCAGACCAGCGCGTGCTCGAGGCTCATGGTGACCGGTGCGGGTAGCCGCGCCGGGTGCAGCCGGTGGCCTACCGGTTGGCTCGCCGCCAGCTTGGGGGCCAGCGTCACACAGATCTCGGTGACGGCGTCGGCCTCCACCAGCTCGTCGAGCAGCGTCGGTCCGCCCTCGCACAGGATGCGGTGCATGCCGAGCTCCCGCAGGGTCGCGACCGCGCGGGAGACGTCGACGGAGTCTTCGCCCGCGACCAGGAGGTGTTGGCGGTCGTCGTCGGGGTCGAACCGCGCCGCGGTGCTCGCGCAGGTCACCAGGATCGGCGGCTGGTCCGGATCGCTGAGCAACCGGGCCGGTAGCTCACCGCTGCGGCTCACCACGGCGATCGGCGGCGGTTCGGCCCGCCCCTCGTGCTGCCGCCGCTCCCGCGCCGCATCGCCGAGCGTCACCGGGCCGTAGTTTTCGGCGCGGGCGGTGCCGGCACCGACCAGCACGACGTCGGCGAGGCCGCGCAGGATTCGCAGGAGCCGCTGATCGGTAGGGCACGACAGCGGACCGGCGCGCCCGCCGAACGCCGCGGCGCCGTCGGCGCTGAAGATCATGTTGGCGCGCACCCCGTCCGGGGGATCGGCATAGAAGGGCGCGAGCTCGATGATGCTGGGGACGGCGCTGATCCGGGGCGACTCGGCCACGCGTCAGGCCTCGTGGCCGGGTTGCAGCTCGCGCACGTCGCCGAAGGACACCCAGGTTTCCAGTTCCCGCGGCGGGCTGCCGCCGACCGGTGCGAGCAGGTG
>NZ_LZKY01000390.1:0-4680 GCF_001673055.1 Mycobacterium sp. 1245801.1 | reverse complement strand
TGCGCAGCTGTCGGGGCTCGCAACAGCTCCATGGCACGGTGTTTGATGTCTTGCAGGCGGTCGTCGTTCAGTAGATCGATCCGCTGGCGGGGGCGGGCCAGCTCGATGGCGAACTCCTCGCGCACCCGGGCGGGACGCCCCGTCATCACCAGCAGCCGGTCCGCAAGCAGCAGCGCCTCGTCGAGATCCGTGGTGATGAACAGGACCGTCCGGCCTTGCTCGGCAAGGAGTTCGGCCGTGTACTCCTGCATCAGCTCGCGGGTCATCGCGTCGAGTCCCCGGAACGGCTCGTCGAGGATCAGCACCGCGGGCTCGTTGATCAGCGCGCGAGCCAACTCGGCGCGGCGCCGCATGCCGCCGGAAAGCTCTGCGGGATAACGGTTGGCGAATTCGGCGAGTCCCACCCGAGCCAGGACGGCATCCGCGCGCTGCCGCGCCGCCACCCTGTCCGCGCCGCGCGCACGCGGTCCGAACATGACGTTTTCGGCGGTCGTCAGCCACGGCATCAGCGCGTTCTCTTGAAACAGCAGCAGGCGGTCGGCTGAGGGTCCGCGGGCCTCTTTGCCGTCGACGGCGATCAGGCCGCTGCTGGGCCGGTGATAACCGGCCAGCAGGTATCCGATGGTCGTCTTGCCACCGCCCGACGGTCCGATCATCGCGACGATCTCGCCGGGTTCGATGCGCAGCGAGCACTCGTCGACGACGTGGACGTCCTCTCGACCCTTACGGACGTGGAAGGACACGCGATCGAAAAGGACCGCGCCGGTCCGGTTTCCGGTCATGCCGCCACGCGCCGCCATGGCATCAGGCGGTTTCCCAGCGCGCGCACGAGGCCGCTCGACAGGTAGCCCGCGATGCCCAGGCTGATCATCGCCACGACGACCCGCGGTAAGTTGCTGCCCTCGTAGGCGTTCCACACCAGAAAGCCCAGCCCGCCGTCACCGGACTGCTGGCCGCCGCCGGAAATGAGCTCGGCGGCCACCACCACCTCCCACGTGATGCCCATGCCGACGGCCGCCCCGGTGACCAATGACGGCACCAGCGCGGGCAGCAGCACCCGTCGAAAGACGTATGAGCGGCTTGCGCCCATCGACCGCGCGGCCAGCACGTGCCTGCGGTCGATTTGTTCGGCACCGCCGACCGTGTTGAGCACGATCGGAAAGAGCGCACCCAGGAATGTCACGAAGGTGATGGACAGCTCCTGAGTCGGCCAGAAGATGATCGCGATCGGCACCCACGCCAATGGCGGTACCGGCCGCAGCGATTCGAATACCGGGAACACCACGCGTTTGAACCAGGGACGGGTCGCCATCAGCAGGCCTAGCGTGCCGCCCACCAGCAGCGCCACGGCGAAGCCGGCCAGCACTCGCTGAAACGACAGCGACCAGCTGTTCCAATAGCCCGGCCTGGCAAGGAGGTTCAGGAAGTCGACGATCACCGCGGAGGGCGCCGGTAGCTGCCCCACCACGGGCACGCTGACACCGGTCCAGTTGCCGAGCCGGGTGGCCAGCTCCCAGCCGGCGGCGAAGACGACGATGCCGATCGCGCCGCGCCTCAGCGCCGACGCGTCCGCGTGGTCGGCGCGCCGTAACAGCGTCGTCACTGCGCCATCTCCCGCTCGCCCGCGTCGAAGGCACGCTTGGCTTCGTCGCGAACCGCCTCGGAGACCTCGCCGACGAGTTCACGAAAGTAGGGTGCGGTGATCAGGTCGCGGTCGCGCGGGCGGTCGAGGTCGACCTCGATCGTGGTCTTGGCCCGGCCGGGCCGGGTCGTCATCACGGTGACACGACCGCCCAGGTAGACGGCTTCCTCGATGTCGTGGGTGATGAAAAGCACTGTGACGGCGGACTTGTCGTAGATCTGCAGCAGCGCATCGTGCATCGCGGAGCGCGAGATCGCGTCCATCCCCCGAAACGGCTCATCGAGCAGCAGCACGGTCGGCTCCATGACCAGCGCGCGCAGAATCTCGACGCGGCGTTGCACGCCGCTGGACAGTTCGCCCGGGTAACTGCGCGCCACCTCGCCGAGGCCGACGTCGTGCAGGCGCTCGACGGCGATCTCGGCCGCGTCCCGGCGGCTCAGTCGCCGCTGGGCCACCAGGCCGTAGCTCACGTTCTCGGCGACCGTGAACCACGGGAACAAGGTGCTGTCCTGGAAGACCACTACCCGGTCCGGGCCGATCGTCGCGGTGGGACGACCTGGGCCGCAGAGCAATTCGCCGTCCAGTTCGATTCGGCCCGAGGTGATGTCGGTGAATCCGGCGACGGCTCCCAGCAGTGTGCTCTTTCCGCATCCCGACGGTCCGACGATGACGTGCAGTTCGCCCGCGGCGATGTCGAGGCTGAAATCCTCCACCGCCACCACCGGGGTGCCCGTCGTCCGGTACGCCTTGCCGACACCGCTCAGGACGAGGTTTCCCCCGCTCATGACCCGATGCTCCGGGCCCGGTAGGCCATCAGCCGGTCACCGAGCAGTCGGATCAAAGCGCTGCTGGTGAAACCGATCACACCGAGGGTGATCATCGCGATCACGATCGTCGGGTAGCGGGTGGTCGTGTACGAGGCGTTGATCAGATAACCGAGCCCGAACTGGCCGGCGATCATCTCCCCCGCGACCAACGAGAACCATGCGACGCCCATGCCGATCTGCAGGCCGGTGAAGATGTAGGGCAGCGATCCCGGAATCACCACGGTGCGCAGCACCTCGCGCGGGCCGGCACCCAGACACTGCGCCGCCCGAATCAGGTTCTGGTCGATCGACTGGACCCCGAGCAACGTGTTCAACGTGACCGCGTAGAACGCTGCCAGGTACGTCAGGAAGATGACCGAGCCCTCCCTGCTGTGAAACATCAGCATTGCCAAGGGAACCCACGCGAGGATGGGGATGGGTCGGATCAACTCGAAGATGGGAAAGGTGTACTGACGAAATCGCGATGACCACCCCAGCAGCAGGCCGAGCGGGATTCCGGTGACCAGCGCCGCCGCGAAGGCCAGGGCGACGCGCCGAACGCTCGCCCAGATGTGCTCGTAATACGACGCCGTGAAAATGGATGTGCCGTAGGCCGGGTTCGGGCTGAGCCACTCCCGGATCACCTCGGTCGGACCGGGAAGGCCGCGAAATCGCGGCAGCGCCAGCACGTCGACGCTCAGATACCAGCCGCCGAGGAACAGGGCGAAGCCGAGCAATGCCAACGGCAATGTGGGCGACAGGATCCGGCGGCGGCCGGGCCGCGGCGCGGCCACGGTGCCGTGCGGGACCGTCAGGGGAATCGGCTCGGTAGAAAGGGCGCTCACGAGCTACCTTTCTAGGAGGACGGCGGCCCCGCGGCGCGAGTCGTCAGCGAGCGACTCGGTCAGGCCGCAGCGGCATGCTGGGACAAATCGGTGTCATCATTTCCGCACCGATGCCCCGGTGCAAGAATATGGATCGCCTTGACCCGAAGTGCGTCGGCGCGACGACGGTGCCCGATGCCCCCGGAACGCAGACAGCCGGCTCCCGAGCGAGCGGGAGCCGGGCCGTGTGCCGTGGTCAGCTGGCGTCAGCCGTGCGGCGCCTCGGAGATCTTGGTGTCCGGCTTGCCGAGCGTCTGGCAGTAGGTCGTCACCGACAGGCGCGTGGCGGAAATCTCCACATTGGTCGGGTCGTTACCGCTCTTGTCTTTGAGCATCTTGCTCACTTCGTCGTTCTGCTTCTTCTCGTCCTGCGTGGTGAAGTCCTTGCACTTGGTGTCCCCGCCGGTGTTGATGACCTGTGAGGCCGAACACGCGCTGGACAGCAGGACGGAGATCGCGATCGCAGCTGCCGCAATATACTTCATCATTTGCCTTCCTGGGTGCGAGTAGTGGTATCAGTACACCAAATCGCCTGATTTCAAACCCCGAATGGCGGCCCGGACCGATGACCGCCGTGTTTGCAGGGACGGCGTGGCAGCGGCCACATCGCGGCGCCGCCGCGATCCGGTTGCGCGCAGCGGGAATAACCGCCCGGGTTACCTCGCGTTCTACCATCGGCGGTCGGCCGCGTATGCGCATCGGGTCTGAAAGGGGAGGAAGCTCAGTGACCTCGTCGAATGTGCGCAGCGGCCGCGGCGGCATCACCGGAGCCGGGCGCGAGGCGGCGGGTACGGGGGCGCTGTTCGTCAGCGTGCTGGCGCTGCTGCTGGCAACGGGATGGGTCGCCAACCACTTCGTCGGGCTGATGCCGGTGATCAGCGACCGGGCCCACCTCAGCACGACCACCCTCGACGGGATCTTCGGCATCTACGCGCTGGGATTGCTTCCCGGGTTGCTCGTGGGCGGGCGCGCGTCGGACACGCTCGGGCGCCGGCCGGTGGCGCTGACCGGATCGGTGGCCGCGCTGACGGGAACGGCGGTCATGCTGCTGTCCCAGCACGCGGGCGCGCTGCTGCTGGGTCGCCTGATCGTCGGGATCGGTGTGGGCCTCGCGATCAGTTCGTGCACCGCGTGGGCCTCGGATCTGCGCGGCCCCGCCGGCGCCGCGACCGCCGGGGCGGTACTCACGGCGGGTTTCGCCGTCGGACCGTTCGTCGGTGGGTTCATCGCGTGGGCCGGACGATCCGGCATCCGGGTGTCGTTCGCCGTCGCCGCGGCCATCGTGGTGCTGGCAACGTGCGCCGTCATCGGTGCGGCCCGCCGCGCCGAGGTGGCTCGCCCGGCCGCC
>NZ_LZKY01000389.1:0-5613 GCF_001673055.1 Mycobacterium sp. 1245801.1 | reverse complement strand
CGGCTCGTCTCGGCCGTGAATACCGATCTGGACGCCGACCTCACCGTCCGATCCCTGTTCGAGGCACCCACCGTCGCGGAGCTGGCGCCGCGGATCCGCGGGGGCGGGACCAAGCTCGCGCGGGTGGCGCCGGTCGACCGGCCCCCCGTGGTGCCGCTATCCTTCGCCCAGTCCCGGCTCTGGTTTCTCGACCAATTGCACGGGCCGTCCCCGGTCCATAACATGGCCGTCGCCCTGCGACTGAGCGGACACCTGGACACCGACGCGATGGGCGCCGCCCTGGCCGACGTGGTCGGCCGCCACGAAAGCCTGCGCACGGTCTTCGTCGCCGACCAGGGAAGACCTCGCCAAGTCGTCCTCACAGCCGAGTCCACCGCCGCCGCCTGGCAGGTCATCGACGCCGACGGGTGGTCGATAGAGCGACTCGGTGCTGCGATCGGCACCGCGGCCCGGCACCACTTTGATCTGTCCGACGAGATTCCTCTGCGGACAACGCTTTTCCGGCTCGACGACGACGATCACGTGTTGGTGGCGGTGGCCCACCACATCGCCGCGGACGGGTGGTCGCTGGCGCCGCTGGTGCGTGACCTCGGGACGGCCTATGCCAGCCGGCGCGCCGGCCGGGTGCCGGACTGGGCGCCGCTGCCGGTGCAATACGTGGACTACACGCTGTGGCAGCGTGCGCAATTCGGCGACCTCGAGGACCCGGACAGCCCCATCGCCGGGCAGCTCGCCTACTGGGAACAAGCCCTGGCGGGGTTGCCCGAACGCGGCGAGTTGCCGACGGATCGGCCGTATCCGTTGGTGGCCGATTATCGCGGGGCGAGCGTGGATATCGACTGGCCCGCGGAGTTGCAGCAACGGGTGCGCGCGGTGGCGCGGGCACACAATGCCACCGAGTTCATGGTGATGCAGGCCGCGCTCTCGGTGCTGCTGGGCAAGCTCAGCGCGACTTCCGATGTCGCCGTGGGCTTTCCGATCGCCGGACGCAGCGATCCCGCGCTGGACGACGTGGTGGGCTTCTTCGTCAACACCCTGGTACTGCGCGTGGATCTCGGCGGCGATCCCAGCGTCGCCGAACTGTTGGCCAGGGTGCGGCAGCGCAGCCTGGCGGCATACGAACACCAGGACGTGCCCTTCGAAGTGCTCGTGGAGCGGCTCCGTCCCAGCCGCAGCCTGGCCCACCACCCGCTGGTCCAGGTGGTGTTGGCCTGGCAGAACCTGCCGTGGCAGCATGACGGCCCCGCCGCCGGACTGGAATTGGGCGACGTGCAGGTCACGCCTCTGCCGCTGGACACCCAGGTCGCCCGGATGGATCTCGTCTTCTCGCTGAACGAACGGTGGACCGAGGACGGCCGGCCGGGCGGCATCGGCGGAGCGGTGGAGTTCCGCACCGACGTGTTCGACCCGTCGAGCATCGAAACGCTGATCGAGCGGTTTCATCGGGTGCTGGCGGCCATGACCGCCGATCCGGCTCAACGATTGTCGTCGATCGACCTGCTCGACGAGGCCGAACGCGAGCGGCTCGACGTGGCCGGTAACCGCGCGATAGTCACCGCGCCGCCGATGGCGTTGGTGTCGATTCCGGCGTTGTTCGCCGCGCAGGTGGCAAGCGCTCCAGGGGCCGTGGCGATCACCTTTGGCGCGCGCTCGTTGACCTACCGCGAGCTCTACGAGTCGACGAACCGGTTGGCGCACTTGCTTTCCGAGCGGGGCGCGGGCCCGGGTCAGCGAGTGGCGGTGGTGATCCCGCGGTCGGCCGAAGCGATCGTGGCGATCCTCGCGGTCCTCAAGACCGGGGCGGCGTATGTGCCGATCGACCCGAGCGTGCCGGCGGCGCGGTTGGAGTTCGTGCTCGGTGATGCTGCGCCGATCGCCGCGGTGACCACCGCCGAGGTGCGCGCCCGGCTGGACGGGTTCGCCGGGGTGATCGTCGACATCGACGACCCCGCCGTGGCAACCCGGCCCACCACCGGGCTTCCGGTGCCGGCGGCGGACAGCATCGCGTACCTCATCTACACGTCCGGCTCGACGGGAATTCCCAAGGGAGTGGCCGTAACCCACCGCAATGTCACCCAGCTGCTGGAAGCGATCGACGCGCGACTGAGTGCGGGCGCGGTCTGGACCCAGTGCCATTCATTGGCGTTCGACTTCTCGGTGTGGGAAATCTTCGGGTCGTTGCTGTATGGCGGGCGTCTGGTGATCGTGCCCGACGACGTGGTCCGATCGCCAGAAGACCTGCACGCGTTGTTGGTTCGCGAGCAGGTCAGCGTGTTGAGTCAGACGCCGTCGGCGTTCTATGCGCTGCAAAGCGCTGATGCGTTGGCCCCGGAATTGGGTGAGCGGTTGAAGTTGCAGACGGTGGTCTTCGGTGGTGAGGCGCTCGAGCCGCACCGGTTGGCCACGTGGTTGCACCGTCACCCGGGCCCGCCCCGTCTGGTGAATATGTATGGCATCACCGAGGCGACGGTGCACGCCTCGTTCCGGGAGATCGTCGACGGGGACGTCGACAGCAACATCAGCCCCATCGGAACGCCTTTGGCGCACTTGGCCTTCTTCGTGCTCGACGGCTGGCTGTGTCAGGTGCCCGTCGGTGTGGTCGGTGAGCTGTATGTGGCCGGCGGCGGCCTGGCGACCGGCTATGTGGGCCGCCCGGGCCTGTCGTCGACGCGGTTTGTCGCCTGCCCGTTCGGGGCACCCGGCGCGCGGATGTATCGCACCGGTGACCTGGTCCGCTGGGGCGCCGACGGGCAGTTGCAGTACCTGGGCCGCGCCGACGAGCAGGTCAAGATCCGCGGCTACCGGATCGAGCTCGGCGAAATCCGCGCCGCTTTAAGCGAATTGGACGGCATTGAGCATGCGGCGGTGATCGCCCGTGAAGACCGGGCCGGCGACAAGCGTCTCGTCGGCTATGTGACCGGAGTCGCTGACCCGACCGACATTCGGGCCTGGTTGGGTCAGCGGCTCCCCACATACATGGTGCCCTCGGCGGTGGTGGTGCTCGAGGCGTTGCCGCTGACCCCCAACGGCAAGCTCGACATCCGCGCGCTGCCGCCACCGGAATACTCCGACGCCGACCGCTACCGGGCCCCGACGAGCGCGATCGAGGAGATCCTGGCGGGCATCTACGCCCAGGTGCTCGGTGTGGAACGCGTCGGCGTCGACGACTCCTTCTTCGACCTCGGCGGCGACTCGCTGTCGGCGATGCGCTTGCTCGCGGCGGTGAACACCGCCTTCGACGCCGGCGTTTCGGTGCGGACGCTGTTCGAGGCGCCCACGGTGGCACAGTTGGCGCCGCGGCTTGCCGGTGCTGGCACACAACGGATTCCGCGGCTGCGGGCGGGTGCACGGCCGGAGTTGGTGCCGTTGTCGTTCGCGCAGTCCCGGTTGTGGTTCATCGATCAGTTGCAGGGACCGTCGCCGATGTACAACATGCCGGCGGTGCTGCGAGTGCGCGGTCGATTGGACGTGGAGGCCCTGCACGCCGCCCTCCTCGACGTGGTGGCTCGACATGAGAGTTTGCGCACGGTGTTCGCCGTCTCCGACGGGACACCGCGGCAGGTGGTGATTCCCGCTGAGCGGGCGCAAGTCGGGTGGGACGTAATTGATGCCGCCGGTTGGTCGCCGGCACGGATAAAGGAGGGTGTGGATGCCGCAGCAAGGTACGCGTTCGATCTCGCAAGCGAAATACCCATACAAACAAAGCTATTCCGTCGCGGCGATGACGAGCATGTGTTGGTGGCGGTGGTCCATCATATTGCTGCGGATGGTTGGTCGCTGAATCCACTGGTGCGCGATCTGGGCACCGCCTACGCCAGTCGCAGCGGCGGCCGGGCGCCGCAGTGGGCGCCGCTGGCGGTGCAGTACGTCGACCACGCGATCTGGCAGCGGACGCAATTCGGAGACCTGGACGATCCGGACAGCCCGATCGCTGGGCAGCTGGCCTATTGGGAACGAGCCTTGGCGGGGTTGCCCGAGCGTATCGAGCTGCCTACGGATCGGCCGTATCCGTCGGTGGCTGATCATCGCGGGGCCAGCGTGGGCATCGACTGGCCCGCGGAATTGCAGCAACGGGTGCATGCGGTGGCGCGGGCGCACAACGCCACCGAATTCATGGTGGTGCAGGCGGCTTTGGCGGTGCTGCTGGCCAAGATCAGTGCGAGTTCCGATGTGGCGGTGGGCTTTCCGATCGCCGGCCGCCGTGACTCCGCGCTGGACGACGTGGTGGGATTCTTCGTCAACACCCTGGTGTTGCGCGTGGATCTCGGAGGTGATCCCAGCGTCGCCGAGCTGTTGGCCCGGGTGCGTCAGCACGTCCTGGCGGCCTTCGACCACCAGGATGTGCCCTTCGAGGTGCTGGTCGAGCGGCTCAACCCCAGCCGCTCCCTGGCGCATCACCCCCTGGTCCAGGTGATGCTCGCCTGGCAGAGTGCCAACGCGGCGGAGCTTCGTCTGGGGGACCTGCAGGTCAGCGCCGAGCCGGTCGAAACAGGTACCGCCCGTATGGACCTGACGTTCTCACTGTCAGCCCGCTGGAGCGACGACGGCCGGGCCGCCGGGATCGGCGGAACCGTCGAATTCCGCACCGACGTGTTCGACCCGGACACCGTTAACACCCTGACCGAGCGACTGCGGCGGGTGTTGGTCGCCATCACCGACGACCCGCATCGCCGACTGTCCTCGATCGATGTGCTCGACACCGCCGAATGCGCGCGACTCGGTGCGTGGGGCAATGTGTCGGCGTTGGGTCGTGCGGTGGTGCCGGTGTCGGTGGTGGAGTTGTTCGGCGGGCAGGTGGCGCGGACTCCGGATGCGGTGGCGGTGACGTTCGAGGGCCGGTCCATGTCCTATCGGGAGCTCGACGAGGCGGCCAATCGGTTAGCGCATCTGCTGGTCGAGTCCGGCGCGGGCCCGGGTGAGTTTGTCGCGCTGCTGTTGTCGCGGTCGGCCGAGGCGATCGTGGCGATCCTGGCGGTGCTCAAATCCGGGGCGGCCTATCTGCCGATCGACCCGGCGCTGCCGGCCGCGCGGGTGGAATTCATGCTCACCGATGCCGCCCCGATGGCCGCGGTCACCACCGCCGAGCTGGCCGAGAAGTTCCACGGCTTCGACCTGACCGTCATCGACGTGGCCGATGCGGCGGTGGCGGACCAGCCGAGCACCCCGCTGCCGGCGCCGTCGCCGGCTGATGTGGCGCATGTGATCTACACGTCGGGGACTACGGGTGTGCCCAAAGGTGTTGCGGTGAGCCACCATAACGTTGCGCAGCTCTTCGACGATCTGGATATCGGGGTCGAGCTGTCGGCCGGGCAGGTGTGGACGCAGTTCCACTCGTATGCCTTTGATTTCTCGGTGTGGGAGATCTGGGGGGCGCTGCTGCATGGTGGTCGGTTGGTGGTGGTTCCCGAGGTGGTGGCTCGGTCGCCTGAGGAGTTTCATGCCCTGCTGGTGGGTGAGGGTGTGACGGTGTTGACCCAGACCCCGTCGGCGGCCGGGATGCTGTCGGTCGAGGGGTTGGATTTCACTGCGTTGGTGATCGGGGCCGAGCCGTGTCCGCCGGAGCTGGTGGACCGCTGGGCGCCGGGCCGGGTGATGGTCAATGTGTATGGCCCC
>NZ_LZKY01000388.1:0-889 GCF_001673055.1 Mycobacterium sp. 1245801.1 | reverse complement strand
CCGTGGCGTGGCCCCGCCCGATCGACTGGACGGCCCCGATCACCGTGGCCAACAACCGATCCGGAGGCGGCGACCGGATCCACCATCCCGTATCCGACCTTGTTGTCCACGCCCGCAGGCGGATTGTGCGCGGACTGCACGATCCGGTTGATTACCTGATGCGCGCTGAATTCGGTTGCGCGCGCGGTGGTTCACGCCGCCAACTTGGGGGCCAAGGTGATCAACATTTCCGTCACCGCGTGCCTGCCCGCGGCGGCCCCGGCCGATCAGCGGGCCCTCGGTGCGGCGCTGTGGTACGCGGCCACCGCGAAGGACGCCGTGATCGTGGCGGCCGCCGGCAACGACGGCGAAGCGGGCTGCAACAACAACCCGACGTATGACCCATTGGACCCGTCCGATCCGCGGGACTGGCACGAGGTCAAGATCGTCTCGGCGCCGTCGTGGTTCTCCGATTACGTCCTGTCGGTGGGAGCGGTCGACAGCAGCGGTGCCCCGCTCGACAAGAGCATGACCGGTCCCTGGGTCGGCGTGGCGGCCCCCGGGACCCACATCATGGGCCTCTCACCGCAGGGTGGCGGCCCGGTGAATGCCTACCCGCCGTCGAGACCGGGCGAGAAGAACATGCCGTTCTGGGGCACCAGTTTCTCGGCGGCCTACGTCAGCGGCGTCGCGGCGCTGGTGCGCGCGAAATTCCCCGAACTCAGCGCGCATCAGGTAATCAACCGGATCGTGCAGTCCGCGCACAATCCGCCTGCGGGCGTGGACAACAAGGTCGGATACGGGATGGTGGATCCGGTCGCCGCCACCGGATCGGTTGTTGGCCACGGTGATCGGGGCCGTCCAGTCGATCGGGCGCCGGCCACGCCGCCACAACACGGCCCACTACCAC
>NZ_LZKY01000387.1:0-5687 GCF_001673055.1 Mycobacterium sp. 1245801.1 | reverse complement strand
GTGCTGCAAAGGGCTTGGCGATTGCTGTCCCCTACTCCGTAGGGCAGGCATCAGGGCACTTGTAAACCGTTGCGGGCGTGGTCGGTTCGGGCCGGTTGCTGGAGGTCGCGTCGGCATGGTGTTTCTCCAGTGACAGGGAGCGGCCACGCGGGACTTGAGTCATGTTGAACCGAGCGCCCTTTCGGCACGTCTTTATAGAAGTACACCTAGAGAACGATCAGGAGAACTTTGTGGATACTGTGTTGAAGCAGCGGTTCGACTACGACATCATCGTCTGCGGTGCTGGCTCGTCGGGATCGGCGATCGCCGGTCGGTTGGCCGAAAATCCCGACATCAAGGTCTTACTGTTGGAGGCCGGTGGCAGCGATGACGTCCCCAGTGTGACCGAGGCAAGTCAGTGGCCATCGAACCTTGGCAGCGAACGTGATTGGGGATTCCTCTCCGATCCTGACGGCCGGCTTCATGGACGCGCGATCGCGTTTTCAATGGGCAAAGTGCTCGGTGGCGGGTCCGGTATCAACCTCATGATTTGGGCGCGGGGGCACCGCAGCGACTGGGACCACTACGCCTCTGAAGCCGCTGAGCCGGCGTGGGGATACGCAAACGTCCTTGATTTGTATCGCCGGATCGAAGATTGGCATGGCGTCGGTGAGCCAAATCATCGGGGCAGGGGTGGGCTGGTGTTCGTACAACCGGCGCCCGATGCGCATCCGCTCGCCGCAGCGACGCTGGAAGCCGCTAGGGCACTGGGAATTCCGACGTATCAAAGCGCCAACGGCCGCCTGATGGAGGAGACCCGCGGCGCTGCCATCGTCGACCTGCGCTGCCGCGACAACAAACGCCTATCGGTGTTTGGCACGTACGTCGCCCCGCATCAGCGGCAGCCGAATCTGACGGTGGTGCCGCACGCGATGGTCACCCGCGTGCTCTTTGACGGCAACCGTGCCACCGGTGTCGAGGTCGTCCATGACGGCGCGGTTCACCGGGTGCGCGCCAGCGCCGAGGTCGTGCTGTCGCTCGGTGCGATTCACACGCCCAAGGTGCTCATGCACTCCGGCATTGGCGACCAAGATGAACTGCATCGAGTCGGCGTGCCCGTTCGCCAGCACCTGCCCGGGATCGGGCGCAACCTTCAAGACCACTATGGGTTCGACTGTGTCTGGGAGTTTCCCGAAACCATCCAGGGCAGCACTCAGGTGGGGTCGGCACTGTTTTGGGATTCCGGCGCTGCCGATGTCCAGGGTCCGGACCTCTTCGCATGCTCAGGGCCATTCCCGAAAGCGACAGCCGAAAATGCCGCGAAATACGGTCTGCCGCGGAGCGGTTGGACGTTGTTCGGCGCGCCCACGCACCCCTACAGTCGCGGTCGACTCCGGTTGTCCGGCCCCGACCCGACCGATCCAATCCGGATCGAAGCTGGCGCGCTATCAGACCCCGAAGACTTCAAGACCGCGATCGCGTGCATCGAAACCTTGCGCGAGATCGGCAACTCCCGAGAGCTTCGACCTTTCGTCGCGCGCGACGTCATGCCCGGCGACCTGACCGGCACCGAGTTGGAGACGTATCTGCGCGACGCCGTCACCACCTACTGGCACGAATGCGGAACCGCAAAGATGGGGCGTGACTCGATGTCGGTGGTCGACGGACACCTGAAGGTCTACGGCATCGAGGGCCTGCGTGTCGCCGATGCCTCCATCATCCCGCGTATCAGCACGGCCAACACCATGGCACCGTGCGTCGTGATTGGCGAGCTGGCTGCACAATTCATCAAAGTTGACCATCGAATCTAAAAGTGTTGCGCCGCAGAGTCTCTCATTCGTCATCGCCATCGGATATGTACCACAAGTCAATCCAGCCATCGCAGAAATGGAGGATGGATGCAATCGACGCTGCAACCTGCCGACCCCCACGCCACCTGCACCTGACAACCGATGCCTTCACAACGGTTCGAGCCACGCCAAGGTCAATTCGGAGTCGCGCCCGACAGCTTGGTGCTGGTTCAGGAATTTCTCAACACGGCCCCCATCCAGGGGTACGACACCGATCTGCTGCTCGACGTCAAACTGACAGGAAACTGGTGCGCCGCTACGGTGCCCAAGTGGGCGGCGCTGCGAGGCGCCGACGCCCAACCGCCGTCGCTCAAGCTAGAGGATCTGCCGAAACTCCGGGAGTTGCGCGACGGCATCGCGAAAATGGTCAACGGAAGATCCCCCGATAGTCGGCGCCTGAGCTGTATCAGTTCCATTCGCGGAGCCTTCGCTCTGTCGGACTGCAATGGACTGCAGATAATGCCCACCGGCAGCGGCTGGCGTTGGCTAGCGTCGGCCCTCTTCAGCGAGATCTATCGAAGTCAGCTGAATGACACATGGAGACGGATCAAGCAATGCCGCAAGCCATTTTGCGGGACAACGTTTTACGACCGCTCGAAGAACAACAGCGGCGCATGGTGCAACGCAAAGAGGTGCGGAAACGCCGCGAACCTGCGAGCACTTCGGGCGCGCCGACGCGACGAACGTGAGCGCGCGAACGCAAACGCTCCGGGACAGCATGACTACTGCCGACGCCCAGAAGATCGGTGACGATCAACCGGCTGAACGAGGCGAACCGGCAAGGTCGGCAGCGACGCGATCGCTCATAATCTGTTAAAGCGAGGTGCAGATCACCACTTCGAGCGTAGGCAGTCTTGGGCTTTCGTGTCATGGCTGCATCCCACCGCCGGATGGGCATTACGAGCGAGGTGTACGGGCGGTTGATCGTTAAGCGGGATCTCAGCGCTCCCTGAGATTTTTGCGGAGAATCTTTCCAGATGCCGATTTCGGGATGAATGTGGTGAATTCGACCTGACGAATCTTTTTGTATGGAGCGACGCTTCTAGCCACGAACTCCATCACCTCGGCGGCAGTCAGCGAAGCGGAGGATGGGGTGACGACAAACGCCTTGGGGATTTCCTCGCCGGACTTGGGGTCTATGGCTGGAACCACGGCGGCATCCACTATCGCGGGGTGGGTCAGCAACAGTGCCTCGAGTTCAGCGGGCGCCACCTGATAGCCCTTATATTTGATGAGTTCCTTGAGGCGGTCGATGATATAGACACAGCCGTCGGCGTCGACGCACGCCAGGTCTCCTGTGTGTAGGAACCCGTGCTCGTCGATGGTGTCGGCTGTCGCCTCATCGTTGCCGAGGTAGCCGATCATCACATTCGGGCCCTTGATCCACAGCTCGCCTGCTGCGCTGACACCGTAGTCGGGGACCGCGATCTCGACACCGGTCTCGGGCGCAACAAGCTTGCTGACCGTGTTCGGGAGAGTCCACCCGCAGGAATGCACCTGCGCGACAACGCCTATCGTATCCCGCCCCCCGTCGACGGGCATGCTGTGGCCGACTCCGCTCAGCTCACTCATTCCGAAGCCCTGCAGCACCGCCACACCGAGTCGGGCGCCCACCGTGCGTGCGAGTTCGCCGTCTAGCGGCGCGGCACCACACATGACGACTTCCAGCGAGGACAGGTCGTAAGAATCCACCATTGGGTGCTTGGCCAGCGCGACGGCCACCGGTGGCACGATGAATGCCTTGGTGCACCGGTGATCCTGAATGGCGCCCAAGAACGCGGCCAGGTCGAACGAAGGCATAACGACCAGCTTCGCGCGCGGCACCAGTGAAGCCGTCAGCAGCACAGACAAGCCATAGATGTGAAAGAACGGCAGTACGGCCAGAACGACGTCGTCGGGACCGACGAGGTTGAGGGGTTGAACTTGGGCGGCATTGGCTACCAGGTTGCGGTGGGTCAGCATCACCCCCTTTGGAAGACCGGTGGTGCCGGAGCTGTAGGGGAGCACCGCCAAGTGGTCGGCCGGATCAAAGCTTCTGGCACCAGCGCAGTGAACCGCCGGCTGGGACCTGAAATCGACTTCGTCGAGCATAAGCACCTCGCCGGGCGCGAGTCCCATTTGCGCGGCAGCGGTTTCGGCCTTCTCGCGGTGCTCATCGACGGCCAGCATCATCCGAGCATGTGAATCGCGCAACTGCCGGGCAATTTCATCCGCTGTCGACAACACGTTGAATGTGGTTGCGGTCGCTCCTGCTCGCAGGATGCCGTGAAACGCGACTGCGAATGCTGTGCTGTTGGGTGAAAGTAGACCGACCACGTCACCGACGCCGACTCCGCGGGCGACAAGATTCGCAGCGAATGCTTCGATGTGATCAATCAGCTCCCCGTAGTGTGTCGTGGCACCCGTGTTCGCCTCGACGAGCGCGACGCGCTGGCGGTCGTCGTCGGTGATGCCGTCGAACAGGTAATTGAAGACAGGGACGTCGGGAATGCAGACATCTGGGAAGGGGCTGGTGAAGCTCACCGTACTCCAATCTGGTTGGTGTTCTTTGACTGCGGTCTTAGAGCCCTTGGTTTGTCAGCCAGGATTCGATCAATCCGGCGACCGCCCTCCACTGAGGTTCGAGCATCATCTCGTGCCCGACGCCGGGAATGAGGACCGGTTTGGTTCCGTAGGCCGCGGCGGTTCGACGCACGTGTTTGGGCCGATAAATTTGGTCGTGCTCGCCGCCGATGATCAACATCGGCGAGCGGACTTTCTTGGTTTTGACCAGATCACCGACCACCGTGTCAAACATCATCGCCCGCGTGCTGTCGGGTTGGATGAGCCGCGTAAAACTGTCGACGAGGCTGTCTGGCGCATCCTCACCGAAGAACAACTGCCGTGCACCAGCGGACGTCCCCACTAGATCTAGCGGGTTGGCGGTCAGGGCGAATTTGGTTGAACGCCAAGGGTGACGACATATCATGCGCATTACGGAGTCAAGCTGGCCGCCGCGTGGTGGGGTCGAAGCCATCAGTACGGCCGCTGGTGCGTCGTGCGTTTCAAGATACTTCTGCACGACAAAGCCGCCCATGGAATGCCCGACGAGGATGGGCGGCTCTGGGAGCGAGCCGACGACCTCACAAAGATCGGTGACGTAGTCGGCAATCGAACACAACCGCAGCGACTTGCTCAACGAGCTGTGGCCGTGACCGCGCAGACTGGGCGCCAAGACGCGAAATCCCCGGTCGACGAAGAAGGCAACGAAATTTTCCTGCCAGCACCAGGCGGCATGCCAAGCTCCGTGCACGAAAACGATCGAATGCCGACGTTTTTGAGTGGGCCTTCCGGTGTCAAACAATTCGAGCATCCTTATCCCTGTTTTCGTCGCTTCGTGGTGGTTGTGGAAGGGATTCGTCACACTCGGACCCAGGCGCACTCCGCCAGCAACACCGACACATCAGGATTCGCGGTGAGTCGACGCGCAACCACCGCCCCCGACGTCCCGGCACCACACACGACAACGTCGTACCGCTGCTCCACCACACCTGCCATCACAACCTCCTCGATGGAATAACGATCGCTATCTCACTAGAACGCGCCGGCCACGAAAAAGGTTCAACTCGAATCAAACTGACAAAGAACACCAAGGCCACCAGTGATCGTGGGCGGAGCCACTGGTGCATTCGGAGACGCACCCGCCGGATGTGCGCCCCAGCCGTGGTGTCGGCGCCGAATGATGCGTGAAGCCGGGCTCGACGCGTTCACGGGGGTGGCCAAGGACGCACCCAGCACGCTCGGTAACCGCATCCGACAAACCATTGGTACCCCTGGCCTGCCGGACACGGCCCTGTTCGAGCAGCAAGCGGCCGCCCT
>NZ_LZKY01000386.1:0-5071 GCF_001673055.1 Mycobacterium sp. 1245801.1 | reverse complement strand
CGTGGCCGTGGGACTGATCGGGCTCTATCGCCTGCTCGCGGTGACCTGACGAGAAATCACGTACACCAACGCGATTCGTGTCAGCTCAGCGTCGCCGCGGCGGCTTCGGCGATGACATCGGACACCTCGCCGCGCTTGCGCCACGTCCGCAGCTGACGCATCGCCCCGTTGCCGTCGGCTACCACGCGGGTGAGTTCGTCGCGAACGCGGTCGTATTCGCCCAGCGATTCCAGGGCCGGGCGCACCCGCCGCACCAGCGCCCCCAGCTGCTCGGCCGCCGGTACCGCGCCGCGGCCGTGGATCAAATCGAGTGTGTGGCCGGACAATCCGTCGTGTGCGGCCTTCCAGTACGCCGCGCGCAGCGCGCCGGGTGGCAGCCGCCGGGCGTCGTCGGTCGAGTCGAGGGCGGTCATCACCGCCGCCCGGATCAGGGTGGCGAGCAGCACCGTTTCGGCGACGGTGGCCGGCACGTCGGCCACCCGGACCTCCACCGTCGGGAAATCGGCGGAAGGGCGCACGTCCCAATAGATCATGTCCTTGTCCAGGATCACCCCGTTGTCGACCAGCATGCGCACGGCGTCGTCATACTCGTCGGGCGAGGCGAAATAGGGCGGCGCCCCGGCGGCGGGCCACCGCCGCCACAGCACGCTGCGCCAGCTCGCATGGCCGCTGTCCGCGCTGCGGTACACCCGTGAATTAGCTGACAGCGCAAGCAAAGTCGGCAACCACGGCCGAAGCCAATTGCTGACATGGATGGCCGCGGCGCGGTCGGGCACCTGCACGTGCACGTGGCATCCGCAGATTCCCTGCTCGTGGGCGATCATGCCGAACTCTTCACCGATCCGCCGGTAGCGCGGGGTGTCGGTGACCGGGAACTCGTGCGGCGTGGAAGGCGGCAGGCCACAGGCCAGCAGCGTAACCCCGGCGGCCTCGGCGGCCTGCGCCGCGGTGCGCCGCAGCCGGCTCAGTTCCGCGCCGAGCTCGGCGCTGGTGGTCGCCACGTTCGACGTGGTTTCCACCTGGCAACTGCTGAGCTCGAGCTGCAGTTCGACCCCGCGCTTCTTGGCCTCTGCGGCCACGGCGGCGTTGTGCGGGGCGGGCTCGCCGGTTCTCGGGTCGATGAGGAGGAATTCCTCCTCGGCACCCATCGTGGGATGGTCGGCCATTGAGCCGGTTACGGCCCGGTGTCTACCAGCGGTCAGCCGCGGACAGCGCGGAGTCGACGGTGGGGTAGATGGGCAGCACGCCGGACAGCCCGCAGGCGTCGACGATGCGGGCGACGAGCGGCTCGCAGCTCACCAGGCGTAGGTCGATGCCGCGGTCCTGGCAGCTTTTCGCCTCGTCGGCGAGGACCTCGAACGCGCAGCAACCCATGAAGTCGAGCCCGGTGACGTCGACCACGAACGGGCCGGGAGCGGTGACGCCGCTGGCCGCCTCGCGCACCAGGTGGCGCCAGGTGCCCTCGTTGCAGGCGTCGACCTCGCCGCCGGCGTAGATCACCACCGACGGGCCGCTGCGATCCGCGGTGGCCCGCAGAGTGCTGTTGGGGTCGCCGAGTTCGTAGACAAGTTTTGTGCTCAGCGTCAGATGAGTGGTCTGCATCGCCTCGACAATGACGGAATTCATGATGGACCCCCTGATCGACAGGCGTCGCAGACGCCTCGATGGTGCCCGTCCTAATGTCTGAAGACAGACTGTTCGCGGATGCGAATCTCATTTCTATAACGAGACAGGGCGGTCTGTCTACCTGCAGCGGCCTAAGAGTACGGTAAGGCCTGGTATGACAACTCCCGATGTCGGAACCCCGGCCGCGTCGCCCCGCGAACGCGTTCTGACCGCGGCGTATGACCTGTTCAGCAGGCGTGGCATCCGCGCGGTGGGCACCGACGAGGTGATCGGGCGGGCCGGTGTCGCCAGGGCGACGCTGTACCGCCATTTCGCGACCAAGAATGACCTGGTGCTGGCGGTGCTGCAGCGTCGCGAGGAGCTCTGGACGCACGGGTTGATCGAGGAGCAGTCGCGGCAGCGCGGCAGCACCCCCGAGGAACAGTTGCTGGCGATCTTCGACGTCATGCACGACTGGTTTCAGCTGCGCGACCGGTACGAGGGCTGCTCGTTCATCAACGTGCTGCTCGAGCTGGGGTCCGAACATCCGATCGGGCAGGCCTGCATCGGCCACATCGAGCACGTCCGCGACATCGTGCGTCGCCGCGCCGTGGCTGCGGGCTTGACCGACGTCGAGGACTTCGCGTCGTCGTGGCACATCCTGATGAAGGGCGCCATCATCCTGGCCGCCGTCGGGGATCTCGACGCCGCGCTGCGCGCCCGCAAGATGGCCCGCGCGTTGATCGACGAACACCGGCCGCCGCTGGTGGCGGACACCGGCGAGGCCGTCTAGTCAGACGCTGTCCGGCGCGGTGCTGCCGGCCTTGCGGTAATGCTCGGCCTCCAGCTCGGCGATCATCCGAGATGTGCGTTCCCGCAACAGGATTGCGGCGGTCAGCCCGGCCACGACGGCGATCACCAGCCCGATCCAGGAGAACCGTTCCAGCCAGCGTTCGGCGGCGATTCCGGCGAAATACACCAGTGCGGTGGTGCCGCCCGCCCAGCAGATGGCGCCCGAGACGTTGGCCGCCAGGAATCGGGGGTAGTGCATCTTCAGCGCACCCGCGAGCGGCCCGGCCAGGATCCGCAGCAGCGCGATGAAGCGGCCCAGGAAGACGGCGCGAACACCCCAGCGGTTGAACAGCTTTTCGGCCAGCGCGACGTGTCCGGGCCCGAAGTGTTTGGGAAACCGCCGCCCGAGCCGGTCGAAAAGCGGCATGCCGAAGCGGCGTCCGATCGCGTAGCCGATCGAATCGCCGATCACCGCGCCGATCACCGCGGCGATGCCGACCCCGAGCGGATTGACGGCCAGGTCGTGGTGCGACGACATCAGCGCCGCGGTGACCAGCACGATCTCACCCGGCAGCGGAATGCCCAGGCTCTCGATCCCGACGACGCCGCCGACCACCAGGTAGACCGCGAGCGGCGGAATCGAGTGCAGCAGGGGCTCGAGATTCATGCGTCAAGAATGCCTGACCGACCTCGGTTCCATGCCTTGAGGTGCGCGGTCGAACTCGCGCGGGGTGTCCAGCCCCGCCAGGCGCGGACGCTTGGGTTCGCGCCCGTCGTACGACGAGAGGCCGCGCAGCCGCCGCCAGATCCACGGAAAGAAACTCTCCTGCGTCCAGCGCCACTGTTCGTATGTGCCGGCCGCAAAGGAACGCTGGGTGGGGTTGCGGGGCCCGAGGGCCCAATCATGGTTGCTGTCAGGCAGATTGAGCGCCTCGGCGGCCGCATCGGCGAACAGGATGTGACCCTTGGTCGAGGCGTGCACCCGGTCGATGGCCCAGGTGTCCAGCTCGCGCATCGAGGGCGCGTTGTACAGGTCGACGAGCGCGAACCCGTAGCGGTGGGCGGCCGCGGTGATCGCCGCGTTGATGCAAGCAAGCCGCCCGGCCACCAGCCGCCCCAGGGGCAGGAACTGGGCGACGTTCGGGAAGGTCGTCGTCACCACCGTCGCCCCCGATTCGGCCAGCGCGGCGTAGACGTGTTCGAGGTCGGCCAGGGCGGGGCGAAACGATCGCCCGGGCTGGATGACGTCGTTCATCCCGGCGCACACGGTGATCAGGTCCGGGCGCATCGCCAGCGCCTGTGGAAGCTGCTCGGTGAGCACGTGGTTGACCCGCTTACCGCGGATCGCCAGGTTGGCGTATTGCAGGCCGGGATAGAGCGAATCTACCCGGACGGCGAGGCGGTCGGCGAACCCGAGCAGGCCGACGGTGTCGTCGCCGTCCCACAAGCCCTCGGTCTGGCTGTCGCCGATGGCGACGTAACGGCGGTATCCAGCGCGAACAGCCCCGCTCACGCAGCCGAGAATAACCCGAATCAGCGCCCATAACTGGTTACCGTGGACCCATGCCACACAAGCGTGAGCCGGGCGCCGGGGACGCCGCGGCGGCGCCGGACGCCGATTCGCTTGCGCCGCAGTACCCGATCGAGTCGGTGGACAACGCGCTGAAGCTGTTGCTGTTGTTGGGCGAGCGGCCCCAGATCCGGTTGAGCGAGGCGACCCGCTATCTGGGTGTGGCGTCGTCGACCGCGCACCGGTTGCTGGCGATGCTGGCCTATCGCGGGTTCGTCCGGCAAGACCCGGTGTCCAAGGCGTACCTGCCCGGCCCGTCGTTGACCGGGGTGGCGTTCGCGATCTTCGGTCGCATCGACATCGCCCGATCCGCCGCGCCCGTCATGCGCAGCCTGTCCGAACAGCTGCGTGAGACCGTGCACGTCGGAATGCTGGACGGGGCGAGCGTGCGGTTCGTCGCCGCGGTCGAGGGGCCGGCCGCGGTGCGGGTCGCGTCGCGGCTGGGCCGGGCCATGCCGGCCCATTGCACGTCGACGGGCAAGGTCATGCTGGCGCAGTTGCCGTCACCGGAGTTGCGTGCGTTGTTGCCGGGCGAGCAGCTTCAGCGGATCACCGCGCATTCGATCGGCAGCCGCACCGAGTTGGAAGCCGAGCTCGCCGGAATCCGCGAGCGCGGTTACGCCACCAACTCCGAGGAGAGCGAGGAAGGCGTCGCCTCGGTCGCCGTGCCGATCCCGAGCCGCGCGCCGGGGCTGCGGCTCGCGCTCAACGCCGCGGCGCCGCAAAACCGGCTGGACGCCGCCCGGTATCCGGTGGTGGCCGCCGCACTTGTGGCGGCCGCCAAGGAGATCGGCGATCAGCTCGGCTGTTGATCGCCCAGGCGTGCCACTTCGTGGCGCCAGGCCGCCTCGGCGGTGAACGCGGATCCCAAGTCCGGCAGGTCATCCCAGTCCGCGTCGTCGATGTCGCGCAGCGTGCCCCCGGCCGCGCGCACCCGCAACGACATCCGGGCCAGCGCGTCGAGGCTGATGGCCTGCAGCACCGCCTGCGCCACCGTGGCGGCGGCGCTGGTGATTCCGTGTCCCCGGCAGATCACCACCGGACGGCCGCGCATCGCCGCCACCATCTCCTTGCCCAGGCGCGAATTTCGGATCAGCACCGCGC
>NZ_LZKY01000385.1:0-2256 GCF_001673055.1 Mycobacterium sp. 1245801.1 | reverse complement strand
AACTCCGCGCAACACCGTTCGGCGGCGGCGCAGCACAGCCGGATGGGCCAGCGGCCACCGCACCGGCCCGCGCCGCCCGGACCGGCGCCGGTGCGTGCACCCACGCGCCACCTGACGCGGGGGCCGCAGGACTGGCCGGAGCCGAAACGCCCGGTGCAGACCGACGTCGAGTCCGAGGACGACTACGAATACGAGGCTGTCACAGGCGAATTCGCGGGCATCCCGATCAGCGAGTTCGTCTGGGCGCGCCAGCACAACCGGCGCATGGTGCTGGTCTGGGTGGCGGTGATCCTGGCGATCACCGGGCTGGTCGCGACCGCGGCGTGGACGGTCGGCAGCAACCTCGACGGTCTGCTGTAGCCGGCCGCACTCAGGGTCGACGCAACCCGGCACGACGACACGCGTCTTAAAGTAATCACAAAGTTCTCTTATTTTTCTTAATTTTGGTGTACCGTATTGCTGCATGGGTTCGACAACGCATCGCGTCGACTCGCCGAACCGGCTCGGCGAGCACGCAGTCGTACTGGGTGCCGGAATGGCGGGGTTGCTTGCCGCGCGTGTACTTTCGGAGTTCTACGATTCGGTCAGTGTGGTCGAGCGGGACAGATTGCCTGACCATCCGTGCCACCGGCGGGGAATCCCCCAGGGCCGTCACGTGCACAACTTCTACAGCCGCGGCCTGCAGGTGCTGGAAGAATTGTTTCCCGGCCTGCTCGAGGACCTGTCCAGGGCGGGGGCGGTCGTCGTCGACGACGGCGATCTGTCGCGGTTCTACGTGCGCTTCGGGCGCTACGAGATGAAACACTCGGGGACGTTCGCCGATCCGGACGCGTTGGCGCTGCACATGACGACCCGGCCGTTCATGGAGTTTCACGTCCGTCGGCGGGTCAAGGCCCTGCCGAACGTGACCTTCCTCGACGGGCACGACGTGTCCGAACTTCTCAACACCGCGGACATCGTCAACGGCGTGCGAATCACCCGGCGCTACAACGGTTTTCTCACCGAGCTGGACGCCGATCTGGTGGTGGACGCCATGGGGCGCGCCGCACGCACCCCGGCGTTTCTGGAGAGCCTGGGTTATGCACGGCCAACCGAGGATCGGGCGGTGGCCCGATACGGCTACGCGAGCCAACAGTTGAGCATGCCCGAGGGATCGATCGCCCAGCGGCTGGTGATGTTCAACCCGGGGGGCGGCCGGCCGGGGGGCTTGTTGCTGGCCAACGAGCACGACACGTTCATGCTGGCGATCGGTGTGCCGGTCGAGGCCGGCGAGCCGCCAACCGATTTCGCCGCGATGCTCGCGATGGCCGAGCCGGCGCTGCCCCCGGCCATTATCGAGGGCCTGCGCCGCGCCTATCCCATCGGTGAAGCCGTGACATTCCACCACACCGCCGCGATCTGGCGGCGCTACGACCAAATGGCCGATTTCCCTTCGGGTTTGCTGGTGATGGGCGACGCGCTCTGCAGCCTCGATCCGACCTACGGCCAGGGCATGACGATCGCCGCGCTCGAAGCACTGACCCTGCGCGATTGCCTGAGCGCGGGCGATGCCCAACTGGCGCAACGCTTTTTCCGGGCAACGGCCCAGTACATCGGCCAGACGTGGGCCGCCAATCGGGCCAGGGACCGGGCCACGTCCGGCGGCTACCGGCCGCGCGGACTACGCCGGCGACTCTCAGGCTGGGTCTCGCGCGCCGCACTGAACGCCTCGACCCGGGACGTCGTCCTGACCGAACGCTTCTTTCGGGTCTCCAACTTCATCGACCCGCCCTCACGGCTGCAGGATCCCGCCCTGTTACCGCGCATCGTGTGGGGCAACCTGCGAGCCCGGCTCACCTCGAGGCGAAGCCGCACTGCCCCGGCCACCCCGGCGTCGCAGGGCGTACAGCGGGAGCGGCTTTCGGCGCGCGGCTAGTCGCGCAGCATCTCGGCGACGAGGAAGGCCAACTCCAGCGACTGCTGGGTGTTCAGCCGTGGGTCGCAAGCGGTTTCGTAACGGCCGACCAGGTCGGTGTCCGAAATGTCTTGCGCGCCACCCAAACACTCGGTGACGTTCTCGCCGGTGATCTCGACGTGAATGCCGCCCGGGTGCGTGCCCAGCGCGCGGTGCACCTCGAAGAAGCCCTGCACCTCGTCGACGATGCGATCGAAGTGGCGGGTCTTGTAACCGTTGGACGACTCGTGGGTGTTGCCGTGCATCGGGTCGCACTGCCAGATCACCTGGTGACCGGTGGCCTGGACTTTCTCCACGATCGG
>NZ_LZKY01000384.1:0-5903 GCF_001673055.1 Mycobacterium sp. 1245801.1 | reverse complement strand
CGACCACCCACGGCCAGCGCGCGGTGCTGCGTTCGTCGTCGGCGGCGGCCTCGTCGAACTCGTCGTAGTCGTAGAGCCGCAGATCCGCCGGCAGGTAGGGGCCGCTGGTGAAATGCTCGGACTCCGGAGCCGAATAGGCCCGTGAGTAGGCATCCGTCTCGTCGTTGTGGTCCGCCGCGGCCAGTTCGGCGCTGTCCTCGAAGGGTTCCGGCTCGTCCCCGACGTCGCCGTGCGACACGGATTCGAGATCGTCGGCCGGCTCGTCGCCGAGCTCCGGTCCGTGGCTGATCTCCTCGGCAGGGTCGGGTGCGTCAGGATCCCATTCCGGGGGTCTTGACCCGCTCATCTCTGCCTTTGCCTACCCTGTTCGACTGCCTCACCTGCGCACCAGACTCCGCGATCACATCGATGCGGGCGCGCTGGGAAACTCCTCGTTTGCCTGGGCAGAACACTACCGAACCCCCAAGGGGCAAAGCCGTCGTGGCGAACGGCCCACCAATCACGTGATCGGATTGTGACCTTTATGCCGCGAATCAGTGCTTCTCGGGACCGATGTAGTACTCGAAGACCAAGCCGGCCACCGACGTCAGGATGAACATCACCCCGGCGGTGATCAGCCACGGCAGCCACAGCGCGATGCCGACCGCGGTCACCGAGCCCGACAGCGCGATCAGAATCGGCCACCAGCTGTGCGGGCTGAAGAAGCCCAATTCGCCTGCTCCATCGCTGATCTCAGCACCCTCGTAGTCCTCGGGCCGGGTGTCCAGCCGCCGCGCAACGAACCGGAAGAACGTCGCCGTGATCAACGCCAGGCCGCCGGTCAGCACCAGCGCGGTGGTGCCCGCCCACTCCACGCCCCCGGTGGCGAAGATCGCGGTCAGCACCCCGTAGAGCACCGCAACCACAATGAAAAACCCGGCGATGAACTCGAATAGCCTGGCTTCGATATGCATTTGGTGTCCTAACCTACTGGCTTCCGGCCAATTGACCGCGCTTGGTGTCGAACGGATGGGTGGTCACCGCGAGCGGCGGCTGCCCGATCGCCTGCAACGCCTCGGCGTTGCTCTTTCCGTCCATCCGCTGCTGCAGGTAGGCCTTGAAGTCGTTGGGCGCCACCACCCGAACCTCGAAGTTCATCATCGAGTGATACGTGCCACAGAACTCCGCGCAGTGGCCGACGAACGCGCCCGGCTTCTGGATCTCCTCGGTCTGGAACACGTGCACCGAGTTGTTCGCGTCGGCGTTGGGAATCACGTCGCGCTTGAACAGGAACTCCGGCACCCAGAACGTGTGCACCACGTCCGCGGACGCCAGGTCGAACTCGATGCGCTTGCCGGTGGGCAACACCAGAACCGGGATCTCCTCGCTGGATCCCAGCGTCTCGACCTTGTCGAAGTTCAGGTACTGCCGGTCGGAGGTGTTGAAGCCGCGGACGGCGCCGACGCGCTCCTCGCCGTGGGCGTCCTTGCCCTCCGGCTTGGACAGCATCGCCTTCTTGCGTTCCTGGTCCGTGCCGTCGTAGTTCAGCGTGCCGTCCTTGAAGGCCACGCGCTGATAGCCGAACTTCCAGTTCCATTGAAAGGCCGTGACATCGACCACTACCTCGGGGTCCTTGGCCAGGTGCAGCATCTTCTCCTGCACCACGACGGTGAAGTAGAACAGCACCGAGATGATGAGGAACGGGGTCACCGTGAGCACCAGCTCCAGCGGCATGTTGTAGCCGAACTGCCGGGGCAGGTCGGTGTCGGTGGCCTTCTTGCGGTGGAAGGCCGACGCCCAGAAGATGAGCCCGAACACGATGCCGCCGACCACCAGCGAGGCGATCACGGCGCCGATCCACAGTTCCCGGTTCAGGTGGGCCTCCGGGGTGATGCCCCGCGGCCAGCCCAAGGCCAGCGCGTCCGCCCAGCCGCTGCACCCGCTCAGGACCAGCGCCAGCACGCCCAGCGTAATCGCCAGCGCGAACGGCCGAAGACGGCGCCGAAACCTGCCCTGCGACAAACGTTGCGAACGGTCCTGCTCGCGAGGGGTCACGTTAGCGCCTCCTGCTCGGATATCGAATACTACGCAGCGTAGACCACGCGCCTGAGGCGGGCGACGAAACCCCGGCCCACCGGCTTGTCCGGCCATGGACGACGTGCCGGGTGCGACATCCCCGCACGCCCGCCAAGTGCGGCATACTGGGGCGCCGTGTGTGGTCTGCTGGCGTTCGTCGCCGCCCCGGGGAGCGCGGGCAAGGACTTGGACAAGGAGGCCGCCGCCCGAGCCGACGGCGCGGTCGCCCGCGCGTCGCACTCGATGCGCCACCGCGGGCCCGACGAGCCGGGCACCTGGGTGGACCCGGACACCGACGGCTCCGTCGTATTCGGCTTCAACCGGCTCTCGATCATCGACATCGCGCATTCACATCAGCCGCTGCGCTGGGGGCCGCCCGAGGAGCCCGGCCGCTACGTGCTGGTGTTCAACGGCGAGATCTACAACTACCTCGAGCTGCGCGACGAACTGGCCAGCCGGCACGGCGTCGCCTTCGCCACCGACGGAGACGGCGAGCCCATCGTCGCGGGCTACCACTACTGGGGCACCGACGTCTTGACCCGGCTGCGCGGCATGTTCGCGTTCGCGCTGTGGGACACCGCGACCCGCGAATTGCTGTGCGCCCGAGACCCTTTCGGCATCAAGCCACTGTTCATGGCGACCGGGACGGGCGGCACCGCGGTGGCCAGCGAAAAGAAGTGCCTGCTGGATCTGGCCGAGCTGGTGGGGTTCGACACCGCGATCGACGAGCGGGCCGTGCAGCACTACACCGTCCTGCAGTACGTGCCCGAGCCCGAGACGCTGCACCGCGGGGTGCGCCGGCTGGAATCGGGCTGCTACGCCCGCATCCGTCCCGACCGCCTGCAGCCGGAGGTCACCCGGTACTTCGTGCCGCGGTTCGCCGCGGTGCCGATCACCCGGGACACCGAACAGGCCCGCTACGACGAGATCACCGCCGTGCTCGAGGACTCGGTGGCCAAGCACATGCGCGCCGACGTCACTGTCGGGGCGTTCCTGTCCGGGGGAATCGACTCCACCGCCATCGCGGCGCTCGCCATCCGGCACAACCCGCGGCTGATCACGTTCACCACCGGCTTCGAGCGCGAGGGATTCTCCGAGATCGACGTCGCAGTGGCCTCGGCGGAGGCGATCGGTGCCCGGCACATCGCCAAGGTGGTCACGCCCGACGAGTTCGTCGCCGCCCTGCCCGAGATCGTCTGGTACCTCGACGAGCCGGTGGCCGACCCGGCGCTGGTGCCGCTGTTCTTCGTCGCGCGGGAGGCCCGCAAGCACGTGAAGGTGGTGCTGTCCGGCGAAGGCGCAGACGAGTTGTTCGGCGGTTACACGATTTACCGGGAACCCTTGTCGCTGAAGCCTTTTGACTATCTGCCCAAGCCGCTGCGGCGGTCGATGGGCAAGGTGTCCAAACCCCTGCCGGAGGGGATGCGGGGCAAGAGCCTGCTGCACCGCGGCTCTCTGTCCCTCGAGGAGCGCTACTACGGCAACGCCCGCAGCTTCTCCGACGCGCAGCTGCGCGACGTGTTGCCCGGCTTCCGCGCGGAATGGACCCACACCGACGTCACCGCGGCGGTGTACGCCGAATCGGCGGGCTGGGATCCGGTGGCCCGCATGCAGCACATCGACCTGTTCACCTGGCTGCGCGGCGACATCCTGGTCAAGGCCGACAAGATGACCATGGCCAACTCGCTGGAGCTGCGGGTGCCGTTCCTGGATCCCGAGGTGTTCGCCGTCGCCTCCCGGCTGCCCGTCGAGGCCAAGATCACCCGCACGACGACGAAGTATGCGCTGCGGCGTGCGCTGGAGCCGATCGTGCCGGCGCATGTGCTGCACCGGCCCAAGCTGGGTTTCCCGGTGCCCATCCGGCACTGGCTGCGCGCCGGCGAACTGCTGGAGTGGGCGTACGCGATGGTGGACTCGTCGCAGGCCGGCCACCTGGTCGACCTAGCCGCCGTGCGCCGGATGCTCGACGAGCACCGCAACGGCGTCAGCGATCACAGCCGCCGGCTCTGGACGCTGTTGATCTTCATGCTTTGGCACGCGATCTTCGTCGAGCGCACCGTGGTGCCCCAGATCAGCGAGCCGGTGTACCCGGTGCAGCTCTAGTACCGGCCCGTCTAGTACCGGCCCGCGCATCCGCGGTTGGGTGTGAAGCCAGGGCGTTGCGGGTGAATCCCTGGCGTTGATTGTCGGCGTGTCGCCGCCCTCAGCTCACGCTGGACGCCGTGGGTTCACACCCGAGGCGCCTGCGCGCCAGCTCTACGCGAGCACCGCGGCGATCTCGGTGGCCGCCTCGTCGCCGTAGGCGTCGGCCAGCCGGGTCTTGGCGACGGTCGGGTCCCACGTCCACTCCTGGGTGCCGGTCGACTCCAGCACCAGCACGGCGACCAGCGAGCCCAGCTGGGCCGAACGCTCGAGGTTGAGCCCGGCGGTGCGACCGGTGAGGAAACCGGCCCGGAACGCGTCGCCCACGCCGGTGGGATCGGTCTGGCTGGTCTCGGGCACCACACCGACGTGGGTGGTGGTCCCGTCGCGCTCGACGATGTCGACGCCCTTGGCGCCCAGCGTGGTCACCCGCAGGTCGACCTTCTTCTGCACGTCGGCCTCGGACCAGCCGGTCTTGGAGAGCAGCAGCTCCCACTCGTAGTCGTTGGTGAACAGGTAGGCGGCCCCGTCGACGAGCTTGTCGATCTCCGCGCCGGACAGCCGGGGCAGCTGCTGGGAGGGGTCGGCGGCGAACGGCAGGCCGAGCTTGCGGCACTCCTCGGTGTGCACCACCATCGCGTCGGGGTCGTTGGCGCCGACGATGACCAGGTCCGGCTGGCCCACCGACGACACGACGTCGGCGAGCTTGATGTTGCGGGCCTCCGACATGGCGCCCGGGTAGAACGACGCGATCTGGGCCATGTCCTCGTCGGTGGTGCAGGTGAACCGGGCCGTCTTGGCGGTCTGCGAGATCAGCACGTTGTCACAGTTGACGCCGTGGGACTGCAGCCACTGGCGGTAGTCGTCGAAGTCGTCGCCGGCCGCGCCGACCAGCGCCACGTCGCCGCCCAGCACGCCGATGGCGAACGCGATGTTGCCGGCCACGCCGCCGCGGTGAATCACCAGGTCGTCAACCAGAAAACTCAGGGAAACCTTCTGCAGGTGCTCGGCAAGCAGGTGCTCGGAAAACTTGCCGGGGAAACGCATCAGGTTGTCGGTCGCAATCGAACCTGTCACCGCGATCGTCACGAAAACTCCATCCTTCGTTAGTAAGGTTATCTAGCTTACTCACGGGCCTCGACCGTCGCTGGGTGCGCGGTCGGCGTGAGGTCGTGCGCTAGCCTCCCTAGGGAACTCACTCAAGTCGCCGGGATCACATGCTCGGGCCGCAACCCGATTGCAGTCCCGTCTACCACCGTAGGAGAACCACGATGGCAGGTCCGCACTCGCCGAACCACACCGGCGGCAGCGGCGGACCGAGCGGACCTGAGCCCCCACGCGAATCCGAGCCCCTCGAGTTCCCCGACGACCCCAACACCGACCCGGGTTTCGGCGCAGCCCCGCAGGCGGGAGCCGCTCCCGCCAATTATGCCGGGCAGCCCGGCGCGCCGGTGCCCTACCCGCGGTCCAAGCGGCGGCTCGTCGTCGCCATCGCGCTGGCCATCGCGCTCGTCGCGGTGTTGACGGTGGCCATCGTGTACGGGGTCCGCACCAACGGGGCCAACACCGGCGCCACCTTCTCCGAGGGCGCGGCGAAGACGGCCATCCAGGGCTACCTAGATGCGCTAGAACACCGCGACATCGACGAGATCGCCCGCAACGCGCTGTGCGGCCTGTACGACGGGGTCCAGGACAAGCGGTCCGAC
>NZ_LZKY01000383.1:0-737 GCF_001673055.1 Mycobacterium sp. 1245801.1 | reverse complement strand
CTGATCCGCGAGGCGCTGCAGTCACGCATCAACGACGGTGACGTCCGCGAGGGCTACCTCGTGACACACTACGTGGCGATCGTCGGGCTCGTCGGCGTCACGGACAACGGCAACACCGAAACCGGAGTTGTCGTGATGGAACAGAACGGCCAGGCCGGATACATCACGCACGGCCTGTTGTGCGAGGCGCCGGAAATCCTCGCCCGGGCTGCAGAATCTCGCGAAGCCGACTGCGACGAAACCGACTAGGAGACAACCATGTTCGACAAGATAATCAAGACTTTCGCCGACGCGGTCGCCGCTGCCGTGGCCCGCGAGGTCGCCAAACAGTTGCCCACCGTCGCGGAGAAGGTCGCCGGCGCGGTGGCCGACCGGGTGCTCGAGCGGATCCCCGACTTCGGCGACCTCGACAAGCAGTTGCATTCGCTGGCCGACCTCGGCGAGCAGACCGTCGACGGTGTGGTGGCGCGGCTGCGGAAGCTGCCGTTTCCGTTCAACTTGCTGTAATCCGCACTTGCGCAACTGAAAGCGCCCCCACCCTGTTACGGGTGGGGGCGCTTTTTTGTGCTTCACAGAGTTCGCGTGTCAGTTGTCCGTTCGTTGACTTAGCGGCTCATGGTTAACCTCCCGGGTTTCAGGTCATCATTCGCTTGACCCAAGCGCTCGACATGCCCTTCACGAACCTATTGGCCACGGTGGGGCGTTGCTGCGGTTCCGACGTCGCCGACGCGGCGGCG
>NZ_LZKY01000382.1:0-14827 GCF_001673055.1 Mycobacterium sp. 1245801.1 | reverse complement strand
TGACGCTGGTGCACAAAACCAACGTGCTGACCTTCGCCGGCAAGCTGTGGTCGCGCATCGTGGCCGAGGTGGGCCAGGACTATCCCGACGTCGAAGTGGCCTACCAACACATCGACGCCGCGACCATCTTCATGGTCACCGACCCCGGTCGCTTCGACGTGATCGTCACCGACAACCTGTTCGGCGACATCATCACCGACCTGTCGGCAGCGGTGTGCGGCGGAATTGGCTTGGCCGCCAGTGGAAATATCGACGGCACCCGAACCAACCCGTCGATGTTCGAGCCCGTCCATGGCAGCGCGCCGGACATCGCCGGCCAGGGCATCGCCGATCCGACCGCCGCCATCATGTCGGTGGCGCTGCTGCTGGCCCACCTCGGCGAGGACGCCGCGGCTAAGCGGGTGGACCGGGCCGTCGAGCAATATCTGGCAACGCGTGGGAACGAACGGCGCGCCACCACCGAAGTCGGCGAACGGATTGCCGCCGGGCTCTAGTCTCCAACCCGGGCGGCAGCAATCGCGTGGGCACCAAAGGCATTGCCGCCAAGGGGAACAGCGCGCACAGCACCCATGCCGGCGGATACTTCGCGGCCGAGATCAAGGCACCGAACAGCGGGGGACCGGCGGCCGCCATCATCCGCTGGGTGGTGTTCTGGATGCCCAGGGCCCGACCGCTCCAGTACGGCCCGGCGAATTCGGTGATGGCGGTGGCTTCCAGCCCGTTGTCGAGCACCGCGATCACCGAGATGGCGACCATCAGCACCGACTGCCACCGGGTGTTCATGTAATCGGCCCACGCCAGCAGCAGCAGGGTCAGCACGGCGGCGGCCGCGATGTAGCGCACCGGCCGCATGCGCGAGCCCAGCCGATCCGACCAGCGGCCCACGGCCACCCGGCCGGCCGCGCCGAGCAGCTGCGACAGGGTGACCAACGCGCCGGCGGCCGCGACCGACCAGTGCAGATTTCGGATCAGCCACACCAGCATGAACGTCACGGTGACCGTCTGCGGCATCATCATCAGCCCGGCCACCGCGTGAATTCGCCACAGCGTCAACGATCCTCGGTATGGGCTGGCCAGTTCCTGATCGCTCGCGCTGGCGCGGGGCTTGCGCGGCGGGTCGACGATGCCGACCACGCTCACGATCGCCCCGAGCGCACACGCCAGCGCGGTGAACCGCAGGCCGGCCTGCGGCCCGTGTTCGGCGAGCTCGGGAATTATCATCGCGCCCAAGGCGATTCCCAGGGGTTGGGCGGTCTGGCGGATGCCCATGGCCAGCCCGCGCTGATGTGGCGGGAACCACGCGGACACCAGCCGCCCGCCGGCCGTGTTGCAGCTGGCCGCGGCCATGCCGCCGAGAAACAGATAGACGGCGATCAGCACCATCGAATGCGCCGACGCGGCGGCGTAGGCCGCTATCGCGGTAAGGGCCGAGCCGGTGGCCATCACCACCCGTTCGCCGACCCGGTCCAGCACGTACCCCCAGAGCACCAGCGTGACCACCATGCCCCAGCTGGGCATCGAGGCCAGCAGGCCCGCCTCGTCGAGCCGGATCCCGCGCGCGCCTTGCAGCGACGGGATGAGGAACGCGACGCCGTTGATGAAGAGGAACGAACTCGCCGTCGCCAGCAGCGAAACGATCATGATCGACCAGCGCGCGGCCGTGCCGATTTCGGGCGTCGCGGCGGGCTCGGTCTGCATTCCCCATGCTTGCACACCGGCGGGAATTTTAGAGGTAGGACTTGTGCCGTTGCTCGCCATTGGTGGCCAAGTTGCGGGCCCGATGGTGACGCTCCTCCTCGGGCCGTCCCGGCCCGCATCGTCGCCAGATTGGGCTCGATCGTGATGGCCCGCCACGCCCGGCTTCGCCGCGCTCGCGACCCTCACTGGGCCGGATGGTGCGGGCCCGCCACGCCCGGCTTCGCCGCGCTCGCGACCCTCACTGGGCCGGATTGTCTGGCTCCTCCTCGGGCCGTCCCGGCCCACATCGTCGCCAGACTAGGCTCAACCGAATGCGCCTTGGTCGAATCGCCAGCCCGGACGGTGTCGCCTTCGTCAGTATCGAAGGCGATCTCAACGACCCCGCCGAGATGATCGCGCGGGAGATCGCCGAACATCCATTCGGCACGCCCAACTTCACCGGCCGGTCATGGCCGCTGGCCGACGTGCGGCTGCTCGCCCCGATACTGGCCAGCAAGGTGGTGTGCATCGGAAAGAACTACACCGATCACATCGCCGAGATGAAGGAGATGACCGGCCCCGCCCCGGTGGACCCGGTGATCTTCCTCAAGCCCAACACCGCGATCATCGGGCCCAACGTGCCGATTCGGTTGCCCGCCAACGCTTCACCGGTGCACTTCGAGGGCGAGCTGGCGGTGGTGATCGGCCGGCCCTGCAAGGACGTCTCGGCCGCCCAGGCCGCGGAGAACATCCTCGGCTACACCATCGGCAACGACGTGTCGGCGCGCGATCAACAAAAATCCGACGGCCAGTGGACCCGGGCCAAGGGGCATGACACCTTCTGCCCGGTCGGCCCCTGGATCGTCACCGACCTCAAACCGCTCGACCCGGGCGATCTGGAATTGCGTACCGAGGTCAACGGCGAGGTCAAGCAGCACAGCCGCACCTCGCTGCTGATCCACGACATCGGCTCCATCGTCGAGTGGATCTCGGCCGTGATGACCCTGCTGCCCGGGGACATCATCCTCACCGGGACGCCGGCCGGTGTCGGCCCCATCGAGGACGGTGACACCGTCTCGATCACCATCGAGGGTATCGGCACCCTCACCAATCCCGTGGTCCGCAAAGGAAAATCGTGACTGCACCCGCACAAGCGCACCCGGTCCGGGTCCGATTCTGTCCCTCGCCCACCGGCACCCCGCACGTCGGCATGGTCCGCACGGCGCTGTTCAACTGGGCCTACGCCCGACACACCGGGGGCACCTTCGTCTTTCGCATCGAGGACACCGACGCGCAGCGCGACAGCGAGGAGAGCTATCTGGCGCTGCTCGACGCGCTGCGCTGGCTGGGCCTGGATTGGGACGAGGGGCCCGAGGTGGGCGGACCCTACGGCCCTTACCGACAATCGTTGCGCCGTGAGATCTATCACGATGTGGTGGCCAAGCTGCTCGAAACGGGCGAAGCCTACTATGCCTTTTCCACGCCGGAGGAGGTCGAGGCGCGCCATGTCGCCGCGGGCCGTAATCCCAAGCTGGGCTACGACAATTTCGACCGCCAGCTGACCGATTCCCAGCGCGCCGCTTTCCTGGCGGAGGGCCGCAAGCCGGTGGTCCGGTTGCGGATGCCCGATCAGGATTTCAGCTGGGACGACCTGGTGCGCGGGACCACCACCTTCGCGGCCGGCACCCTGCCCGACTTCGCGTTGACCCGCGCCAACGGAGAACCGTTGTACACCTTGGTGAACCCGGTCGACGACGCGCTGATGAAGATCACCCACGTGCTGCGCGGTGAGGATCTGCTGCCGTCGACCCCGCGGCAGCTGGCGCTGTATCAGGCGCTGATCCGGATCGGTGTGGCCGAGCGCACACCGCAGTTCGCCCACCTGCCAACGGTATTGGGGGAGGGAACGAAAAAACTCTCCAAGCGCGACCCGCAGTCCAACCTGTTCGCCCACCGCGACCGGGGCTTCATCCCCGAAGGCCTGCTCAACTATCTCGCCTTGCTCGGCTGGGCCATCGCCGACGACCACGACGTGTTCAGCCTCGAGGAGATGGTCGCCGCCTTCGATGTGGTCAACGTCAACTCCAATCCCGCCCGCTTCGACCAGAAGAAGGCCGACGCGCTCAACGGCGAGCACATTCGGCTGCTCACGGTCGACGACTTCACCGCCAGGCTGCGCGCCTATCTCGACACTCACGGTCATCGCCTCGGACTGGACGACGCCGCCTTCGCCACCGCCGCCGAGTTGGTGCAGACCCGGATCGTGGTGCTCGGCGACGCCTGGGACCTGCTGAGGTTCCTGAACGACGACGAGTACGCGATCGACCCCAAGGCGGCCGCCAAAGAACTCGGACCCGACGGCGCCGCGGTGCTGGACGCGGCGCTGGCCGCCCTGGACGGCGTGGCGGACTGGACGGCGCCGGAGCTCGAAGCCGCGCTCAAGGCAGCCCTCATCGACGGACTGGGGCTCAAACCGCGCAAGGCGTTTGGTCCGATCCGGGTGGGGGCCACCGGGACGACGATCAGCCCGCCGTTGTTCGAGTCACTGGAGCTGCTTGGCCGCGACCGCAGCCTGGCGCGGCTGCGGGCGGCGCGTGAGACGGCCGGGCGGGACCCCGGCTGAGCGAGGACGACCGCGCGTGCGCAGTGCCCGGCCAGACTTTGGTAGTCTGCACTGCGGTTTACGAAAGCCGACGACGGCTGGCGGCGGCGGACTACACAGAGCTCATGAACGTCCGCAATCGACGCTGACCAGCGGTTTTAGGCGGCCAATGGGGTATGGTGTAATTGGCAACACAGCTGATTCTGGTTCAGCCATTCTAGGTTCGAGTCCTGGTACCCCAGCAAAACTCACTCCGCCTCAAGCGATTAGGTGGGCTTAGCGGCGTGAGCTATGCTGACTGCTCGGATCGTTTCTGGCCCCGTCGTCTAGCGGCCTAGGACGCCGCCCTCTCACGGCGGTAGCGTGGGTTCGAATCCCATCGGGGCTACAAATATCGCAGCTACTGGTCGGTCCCCAAGACCGCCGGTGCTGTCGATCCGCCCACCGGCATGGCCGGCAATCCGAGTTTGCGGTGATCCCACGAGCGTGCCCGCCGCGCCACGATGCGTACGCAGACCCGCTTGTTCATCATCTGCTCCACGAACGGCTTCATCTCGTCGGTGTAGGGACCGGTGTAGCGCTCCCAGACGCTGACGCCCACGCGGTGTGAGACGTCGGGATCGTCGACGATTTCGGCGACGCCCTCGAAGGACACCCCGCGCAGTGTGTCGTAGGTGTGGCCGTCCTCGATCAGAAAGCTCACCCGCGGGTCGCGCTTGAGGTTGACGGCCTTTTGCGACTTGACCTTGGTCTCCAGCCAGATCTCGCCGTCGACGACGGCGTACCACATGGCGGTCAGGTGGGGCTGGCCGTCGGCGCCGATGGTGGCCAGGGTGCCGGTGCGGCTGTTGACGACGAAATCGGCGATCTCGTCTTCGGACATGACGATGCTCGCGCGCTGATTGGTTCCCATGGCGGTCAGTCTGTCAGGCCGGGCGCCATCCACTGTGCGCTGGTGGCTCAGAGGCGACGGGTGAGCGCCTCGGCGGCGGACAGCAGATCGGCCGCCCATCGGGCCCCCGGGCGCCGGCCGATCCGGTCGATGGGCCCCGACACCGAGATGGCCGCGACGACGGCACCGCGGCTGTCACGCACTGGCGCCGACACACTCGCCACCCCCGGCTCGCGCTCGGCCACGCTCTGGGCCCAGCCGCGCCGGCGCACTTCGGCCAGCGTGCGTTCGGTGAATTTCGCCGTCGCGAGCACCGCTTTCTGGGTGGCCGCGTCGCTATGGGCCAGTAGCACTTTCGCCCCCGACCCGGCCGTCATCGGCAGTCGCGCCCCGATCGGAACCGTATCGCGAAGGCCGGCAGCGGGTTCCAGCGCGGCCACGCACACCCGGTCGGTGCCCTCGCGGCGGTACAGCTGCACGCTTTCGCCCGTGGTCTCGCGCAACAGCGGCAGCACCGCGTTGCTGGCGGCCAGCAGCGGATCGTTGACATGGGCCGCGAGTTCGGTGACGGCCGGCCCGAGCAGCCAGCGTCCTTCGTCGTCGCGCGCCAGCAGGCGGTGGACTTCAAGGGCGGCCGCCAGCCGGTATGCCGTGGCGCGGGGCAACGAGGTGCGCTCACACAGTTCGGCCAACCCACAGGGTGATTGAGAGACCGTGTGCAGCAGACCCACGGCTTTGTCCAGGACGCCGATACCGCTATGCTGTCTCATAAGAAGATACTAGCGTCTCGCATTCTGAGATCCCAGCCCGGATGATCGGCGAGGCCGCTACTCGAGGCGAATTGAGGCGAGTCCGATATGGGAACCGATCAAGGGGCGGCGGCGGCCGCCACCAAACCGCGCACTCTGGCCGAAAAAGTCTGGGAAGACCACGTTGTGGTGTCCGGTGGTTCCAGCGAGCCCGACTTGATCTACATCGATCTGCACCTGGTGCACGAAGTCACCAGCCCGCAGGCCTTCGACGGCCTGCGCCTGGCCGGCCGGCCGGTCCGCCGTCCCGATTTGACGCTGGCGACCGAGGATCACAACGTCCCGACCATCGATATCGACAAGCCGATTGCCGACCCGGTGTCGCGCACCCAGGTCGAGACATTGCGGCGAAATTGTGCCGAATTCGGTGTGCGGCTATATCCCATGGGCAATGTCGAGCAGGGCATCGTGCATGTGGTCGGGCCGCAGCTGGGCCTCACCCAGCCGGGAATGACGATCGTCTGTGGGGACAGTCACACGTCGACCCACGGCGCATTCGGCGCACTGGCCATGGGAATTGGCACCTCGGAGGTCGAGCATGTGCTGGCCACCCAGACGTTGCCGCTGCGGCCGTTCAAGACGATGGCGGTCAATGTCGATGGGCAGCTGCCCGCCGGCGTAACGGCCAAGGACATCATTCTGGCCCTGATCGCCAAGATCGGTACCGGCGGTGGACAGGGGCACGTCATCGAATATCGCGGCAGCGCCATCGAATCGCTGTCGATGGAGGGCCGGATGACCGTCTGCAATATGAGCATCGAAGCCGGTGCCCGGGCGGGAATGGTGGCTCCGGACAACACCACATTCGATTTCCTGCGTGACCGTCCGCACGCGCCGCAAGGTGCGCAATGGGATGCGGCGATGCGCTATTGGGAGCAGCTGCACACCGACCCCGGCGCGGAATTCGACACCGAGGTCTACCTCGACGCCGCGTCGCTGAGCCCGTTCGTGACGTGGGGGACGAACCCCGGCCAGGGCGTGCCGCTGGCCGATGCGGTGCCGGATCCCGAGCTGATGACCGACGACGGGCAGCGCCAGGCGGCCGAGAAAGCGTTGGCATACATGGACCTTCGACCCGGCACGCCGATGCGTGACATCGCCGTCGACACGGTGTTCGTGGGCTCTTGTACCAACGGTCGTATCGAAGACTTGCGCGTCGTCGCCGACGTGTTGCGCGGTCGCAAGGTCGCGCCCGGGGTGCGGATGCTCGTCGTGCCGGGCTCGATGCGGGTGCGCGCTCAGGCCGAAGCCGAAGGGCTGGGCGAGGTTTTCACCGCCGCGGGCGCCGAATGGCGCCAAGCGGGCTGCTCGATGTGCCTGGGGATGAATCCCGACCAGCTTGCGCCGGGGGAGCGGTGCGCGGCGACGTCCAACCGCAACTTCGAAGGGCGCCAGGGTAAAGGCGGCCGCACGCATTTGGTGTCGCCGGCCGTTGCGGCCGCGACGGCGGTTCGCGGCACATTGTCCGCTCCAGCCGATTTGAGCTGACGTATCCGACTGCGAAGGGATTGAGCATGGAAGCTTTTCACACCCACACCGGTATCGGTGTGCCGCTGCGGCGCTCCAATGTCGACACGGATCAGATCATTCCGGCGGTGTATTTGAAGCGCGTCACCCGAACCGGTTTCGAGGACGGCTTGTTCGCCAGCTGGCGGTCGGATCCGTCATTCGTGCTAAACCTCAGCCCCTTTGACCGGGGGTCAGTGCTAGTGGCCGGACCCGATTTCGGGACGGGCTCCTCACGCGAGCATGCGGTGTGGGCGCTGATGGACTATGGGTTCCGGGTGGTCATCTCGTCTCGATTCGGTGACATTTTCCGGGGCAACGCCGGCAAGGCCGGGCTGCTGGCGGCCGAAGTTTCCCAGGACGGGGTGGAGCTGCTCTGGAAGCTCATCGAGGGAAGCCCGGGCTTGGAAATCACTGTCAATCTTCAAGATCGAAATATCACCGCGGGAACGACGGTGCTGCCGTTCAAGATTGACGACCACACCGCTTGGCGATTGCTCGAGGGGCTCGACGATATAGCCCTTACGCTGCGGAAACTCGACGATATCGAGTCATTCGAGAAGGCTTACCCGGAGTGGAAACCGCGCACTGTGCCCACCTCCTGAACGGTCGGCCGCGGCCGATTTTCTGCTTGATCGGCTAACTAAACCGAGCCGATTTTTACGGCCGCCACCGGTCAAGGGCGGCAACCGGATTGCGAAAACGGCGGACGCCTTGCCGTGAAATTGCGCGTGGCTCTTGGAAATTTGCTGGGTGAGGGTTTACCGTGTCCACTAGTCGGTTCAAATCGAGGACCACTAGTGTCGGAGGGATTGATGAACAAGGCAGAGCTCATTGATGTGCTCACAACTAAATTGAACACGGACCGTCGACAGGCGACCGCCGCGGTCGAGAACGTTGTCGACACCATTGTGCGTGCGGTACACAAGGGCGACAGCGTCACCATCACCGGGTTCGGCGTTTTCGAACAGCGGCGCCGCGCAGCGCGGGTTGCCCGCAACCCGCGGACCGGTGAGACGGTGAAGGTTAAGCCGACGTCCGTCCCGGCGTTCCGCCCCGGTGCCCAATTCAAAGCGGTTGTGTCTGGCGCACAGCGCCTCCCGTCGGACGGCCCGGCCGTCAAGCGCGGTGTGGTAGCCGGTGGTGGCGCGGCCAAGAAGACCGCCGCGAAGAAGGCTCCGGCCAAGAAGGCTGCGGCCAAGAAGGCTCCGGCCAAGAAGACCGCGGCCAAGAAGGCGCCGGCCCGCAAGGCCGCGACCAAGGCTCCGGCCAAGAAGGCCGCGACCAAGGCTCCGGCCAAGAAGGCCGCGACCAAGGCTCCGGCCAAGAAGGCGGCGAGCAAGGCTCCGGCCAAGAAGGCCGCGGCCAAGAAGACGACCGCGCGCCGCGGTCGCAAGTAAACGGAGTCAAGTTCTAGACACGAGTACCCTTCGGGCGGCAGCGGTGCCCCCGAAGGGTATTCGTGCGCTTAGCGGCGGGCCGCCGCCATCACGCTGCGGCGGTCGCAAGCGCGGCGAAGCCGGGTGCGGCGGGCCGCCGCCATCACGCTAGGCCGGCCGCCGCCATCACGCTAGGCCCGGACGTTGGCGGCCAGCGCGCCACCGATGTGGTCGGCGGCCACCAACTTCCCGCCAGACAGTGACAGCACCCAGGTGCTGCCCTTGTGGTTGCGCGATTTGTCGGGCCGCACGCCGTCGCGCTCACACCACCACGCGATCAGGTCCGGAATCACCTTGCCCTGAGTGCAGACAACCGCCGTGCCGTGCTGCTCGGCGATATCGAGCATCCGGTGGCGGCCGCGTTTCGCATTCTTGGCGTAGGCCTCTTCGGTGAGGGTGGGCTCGTTGTGTACGGGCACGCCCAACTCCTCGGCAAGCGGTTCCACGGTCTGGTGGCAGCGCACGCGGTCGGCGGCATACACCTGCGACGCCCCGAAGGCGAGCAGCTGCGGAACCAGCGCCTCGGCCTGCGCGCGTCCGCGTTTGTCCAGCGGCCGCTTGGCGTCATCGCCGGAGAAGCGCGATTTGCGCCCGGCCGTGCCATGCCGGACCACCAATAAGGTATGGGTGTCCGCGGGCTTTTTGTTGAAGTGGCGCAACACTTTTCGATCCTGCGCATAGTCGAGCTTCTGCATCGCCTCGGCGATCGGCAGCCACACCAACCCGTCCACCTCGTGGCCGGGCACGAACTCGCCGCCGGTGGCGCGCGCGGCCCAGTAGAAGACCTTTTTGACGCCAGCCTCGATCGGATAGCTGACCAGGTTCAGCCGCCGGCCGAGGATCGCGTGCTGGCCCGTCTCCTCCTGCACCTCGCGCACGGCGGCCACCGGGGCCGTCTCGCCGGGGTCCACCTTGCCCTTGGGCAGTGACCAGTCGTCGTACCGCGGCCGGTGGATGACGGCGATCTCGATGTCGTGGTCGGCGGCGTCGGCATCGCCGGGTCGCCACAGCACCGCGCCGGCGGCATAGACCACTCGGCTTCCCGAGCGCCGATCGGTGGACGAGTTATGGGTCGGCACCTCAACTCCTGCAGATCAATTCACCTCAGGGCCGCACGCAACGAGGTGCGGCCCGAAAGAACAACTCCGAAATCACCGCACAGAGCTAGGGACTGCGATGGCGCTCCATCAACGATACTTGGTGGTCGCGCACGGTATGGCCTTCTTGTGGCGCCGGGGTCCACTGCCCGTCGGGTCCCAGTTCCCAGCACCGGGTGGACGGATCCAGTGCGGATTCGAACAATTCGTCCAACTGCCCGGTGAGCTTGGGATCCTTCACCTGCACCAGCACCTCCACGCGCCGATCGAGATTGCGGTGCATCATGTCGGCGCTGCCGATCCAGAATTCGTTGATGTTGCGGAAATGGATGATCCGCGAATGCTCCAGGAAGCGGCCGAGAATGGAGCGCACGACGATGTTTTCGGAGAAGCCCTCGGCGCCCGGGCGCAACGCGCAGATGCCGCGCACCACGACCTCGACCCGCACTCCGGCCTGCGATGCCCGGTAGAGCGCATCGATCACCTGCTCGTCCACCAACGCGTTCATCTTCAGACGAATTCGCCCGTCACCTCGTTCGCGGTGCGCGGCGATCTCGCGTTCGACGCGTTCGATGATGCCGGTGCGAATTCCGTGCGGCGCCACCAGCAGGTTGCGGTAGGCGACCTTACGCGAATAGCCGGTAAGCGAATTGAACAAATCGGTGAGGTCCGCACCGATATCCGGGCTCGCCGTCAGCAGGCCGACATCCTCATAGAGGCGGGCGGTCTTGCTGTTGTAGTTGCCGGTTCCGATATGGCAGTACCGCCGGATCGCCGATCCTTCGCGGCGCACCACCAGGCACGTCTTGCAGTGCGTCTTGAGCCCGACGAGGCCGTAGACCACGTGCACGCCCGCCTGCTCGAGTGCGCGCGCCCAACGGATGTTGGCCTGTTCGTCGAAGCGCGCCTTGATTTCGACGAGCGCCACGGCCTGCTTTCCGGCCTCGGCCGCTTCGATCAGCGCCCGCACGATCGGTGAGTCCCCGGAGGTGCGGTACAGCGTTTGTTTGATCGCCAGCACATTGGGGTCCGCGGCGGCCTGCTGAATGAAGCGCTGCACGCTGGTGGAGAAGGAGTCGTAGGGGTGGTGCACCAGGACGTCGCCCTCGCGCAGCGTCGCGAAGATGCTCTTGGGGGATTCGCGATCGGCGAAGGCGGGGTGGGTGTCCGGGACGAACGCGGGGTCCTTGAGCGCCGGCCGGTCCAGTCCGTAGATCTGCCACAGCGACGAAAGATCCAGCAGCCCGGGCACTTCGATGACGTCACCGGGGTGCACGTCGAGTTCGCGCAACAACAGCTCCAGCATGCCCTCGGTCATGTCGTCGGCGATCTCGAGTCGCACCGGCGGCCCGAACCGCCGGCGCGCCAATTCCCGTTCCAGCGCCTGCAGCAGATCCTCGTCGCGGTCCTCCTCGACTTCCATGTCGGCGTTGCGGGTGATGCGGAAGGCGTGATGCTCCACGATTTCCATGCCCGGGAACAGAAGAGGAAGGAAGGCCGCGATGAGTTCTTCGGTCGGCAGGTACCGGACGATGGCCCGTCCGGAGCCGTCGGCATTGTCGATGGCGGCCAATTCGACGAAGCGATCGACGTTGTTGGGCACCTTTACTCGGGCGAAGTGCTGGCCGCCGTCCTCGGGCTGACGCACCATCACCGCCAGGTTCAGGCTCAGCCCGCTGACGAACGGGAACGGGTGCGCCGGGTCGACGGCCAGCGGCGTCAGGACGGGGAAGACCTGTTCGGTGAAATAGGTCGACAATTCGTCGCGCTCGGCCTGATCGAGGTCGGCCCACGTGACGATGTGGATGCCTTCCTCGGCAAGCGCCGGGCGCACCGAATCCAGGAACACTCGCGCGTGCCGGGTCGCGATCCGCTGAGTCTGTTCTCCGATGAGGGCGAGTTGCTTGCGCGGCGTCAGACCGTCGGCCGAGCGGACCGACAAGCCCATCTCGTCACGGCGTTTGAGGCCGGCGACGCGCACCATATAGAACTCGTCGAGGTTGGAGGCGAAGATCGCCAGGAACTTGGCGCGTTCCAGCAACGGCAACGAGTTGTCGGCGGCCAGCGCCAGCACGCGGGCGTTGAAATCCAGCCAGCTCAGTTCCCGGTTGAGGTAACGGTCGTCCGGCAGATCGGTCAGCGCGGCCTGGGTCGCAGCCGGTGGTGCTGCCACGGCCGAGTCGCCCGAATGCCACAAGTTCTCGTCGGGTCGCGCCTCAGCTTCGATTTCAGTCACCCTGCGATCATTGCTCATCACGCGTGGGTGCTGCTAGCGCTCCCGGGACATCCATTCGCCGTTGGGACGACGTTCACCCGTCGGACAGATATACGCGCAGCGATCGGAATCAGTGCGTCGCGATGGCGCGGGCGGTCGCTGCCCCCACCCCGAGGCGACGGGCGGCGGCGAGGTCGCTGGGGGTGTCGACGTCACACCGCAGGCCCGGCCAGGCGCCGGTCAGCTCGATCGCACCCGAACTGCGGTGCCGCGCCGAGGAATCGGCGCCGAATCGCGGGTCGAGCGGGCTTCCGAACGCGAACAGCGCCGCCGTGCCGGTGGCCAGCCGGTCGGCGACGAAGCTGCGCCGGTGCTGGCGCGCGGCGGCGATCGCCTCGTTCAGCTCCTGAGTCTGCAACGCGGGTAAATCACCTTGCAGCGCAACCACATTGGCGAAGGAGCCGCCCACCGCGCGTTCGGCGGTGGCGATCGCGTTGTTCAGCGGATCGGGGTGACCCTCGGGTGTGGGATCAACCAGCACGTCCGCGCCCAGCTCGGCGGCGGCGGCGGCCGCCGCGTCGTCGGGCGTGATCACGGTGATCGAGCCCAGCGCTCGGACGCGCCCGGCGGCGGTCAGGGTGTCCGCCAGCATGGCGAGCACCACGCTTTCCCGGGTGCGCGCCGAGAAGACCGGGGCCAACCGGGTCTTGGCCGCGGCCAACCTCTTGACGGCGATGATCAGGGCGACGTCGCCCGCGCCGTTGGCCGAACCGTCGGCTCGTATGCCGCTCATGAGATGCCATCCTGCCAGCGACGCCCCGCCGCCGGGACATGCTGGCAGGCGTGACGCCCGGTCCGTCGCTGATCTAGGGTGTAGCGGCTGCAAGTGCCGCGTGAGCTACACCGACCACGGACAGGGGGGTACATGACCAGCACATCGTCGGGTGCCGTGGCGGTCATGGGTGCCGGGGCGTGGGGCACGGCGCTGGCCAAGGTGCTGGTCGAGGCGGGGGGGCCGGAAGCGGCGGTCACGCTGTGGGCCCGCAGACCCGAGATCGCCGAACAGATCAACACCACCCGCTACAACCCCGACTACCTGCCCGGCACGTTGCTGCCGCCGGGCATCCGCGCCACCGCCGACCCCGCCGAGGCCCTGCGCGACGCGTCCACGGTGCTGCTCGGCGTGCCGGCGCAGACCATGCGCAGCAACCTCGAGCCCTGGGCGCCGCTGATTCGCCAGGGCGCGACGCTGGTGAGCCTGGCCAAGGGCATCGAACTGGGCACGCTGATGCGGATGAGTCAGGTGATCGTCTCGGTCACCGGCGTCGACCCGGCTCAGGTCGCGGTGATCTCGGGGCCGAACCTGGCCAGCGAGATCGCCGCATCCCAGCCCGCCGCCACCGTGGTCGCGTGCAGCGACTCGGGTCGGGCCGTCGCCCTGCAGCGCATGCTGAACAGCGGATACTTCCGCCCCTACACCAACAGCGATGTGGTCGGCACCGAGGTCGGCGGGGCCTGCAAGAACGTCATCGCGCTCGCGTGCGGGATGGCGGTCGGTGTCGGGCTCGGCGAGAACACCACGGCGGCGATCATCACCCGCGGCCTGGCCGAAATCATGCGGCTGGGGATCGCGCTGGGTGCCAAGGGCGCCACACTGGCCGGGCTGGCCGGGGTGGGCGATCTGGTGGCCACCTGCAGCTCACCGCATTCCCGCAACCGTTCGCTGGGCGAGCGGCTCGGCCGGGGAGCGAACATCCAGGCGGTGCTGGGCGGCACCCCCGACGGCGGCGACGGGCACGTCGTCGAGGGCGTGACGTCCTGCGAGTCCGTCCTGGCACTGGCCGCCAGTTACGACGTCGAGATGCCCCTCACCGACGCCGTGCACCGGGTCTGCCACAAGGGCCTGTCGGTCGACGAGGCGATCGCGCTGCTCCTGGGCCGCAGCACCAAGCCCGAGTGAAAAGGCCAGGCGAAGGGCCGCCACCCGACCGGGACGGGTGCCACCCGGTAGCCTCTTGAGATTGTGAATGCCAGCGAGCGGGTGCGCGTCGCCGTCGTCTTCGGCGGGCGCAGCAACGAGCACGCCATCTCGTGCGTCTCGGCGGGCAGCATTCTGCGCAACCTGGATCCGGATCGGTTCGACGTGGTCGCGATCGGCATCACCCCGGAGGGGTCGTGGGTGCTCACCGACGGTGATCCGGCCGCGCTGGCCAGCACACCGGCCCCCACGTAGGGCACACCGGCGAGCTCCAGCAGGCCCTGGATCGTGCCGTCCTCGCCGTAGGGGCCGTGCAGCACCGGAAAGACCACGTCGACCGACGCTAAGACCTCGGTGGCGCCGGGCGCCAGGGACACCAACTGGCCGCTGCGCCGGGGATCGGCGGGTAGCGCCAGTTCGGTGCCCGATGCGGCGGTCACCTCGGGCAGTTTCCGGTCGGTGATCGCCAGCGCGGCCGGATCACCGTCGGTGAGCACCCACGACCCCTCCGGGGTGATGCCGATCGCGACCACGTCGAACCGATCCGGATCCAGGTTGCGCAGAATGCTGCCCGCCGAGACGCACGAGATGGCGTGCTCGTTGCTGCGCCCG
>NZ_LZKY01000381.1:0-1080 GCF_001673055.1 Mycobacterium sp. 1245801.1 | reverse complement strand
TGCTGGCCGCGCAGAGCGCATCCCACGCGTTCCTGGGTGTGTCGGGTGGTGACGTGTTCAACTTGTTCCACCTCGACTGGAAAGCCGCCCTCGGTGTTTCCGGCGGCGCCGCCTTAGTTGCGGTGCTGCACAAGGTTGTGGAGTACCGGATCCCGGTGTCTGTCAGCGACCCGGCGCCCGCAGTAGCCACCCCAGCGCCGCCGCCGCTGCCGGCTCCTGCCGCGGAACCCGTGCCAGCCGTCGCCCCGGTCCCGGCCGCGGCTGCTGTGCCGGCTGAACCGCCGGCCGCTGATGCCGCGCCGGCGACATGAGCACCGCTGAAGTGATCGCCCTCGTCAGCGCAATCGCCGCCCCACTGCTCACATTCCTGGGTGTCGTGATCGGCGCCTGGCGCGGCCGGGCGGACGGTAAACGGCAATCCGAACAGGCGCTTCGGGAACTCGAGGTCAAGGCCCGCCTCGCCAGCGAGCAGGCGGCCGATGAGGCCCGGAACAAGGTGACCGAAGCGTGGGAGGCTTACGCGGCCAGCAGCCCGGTAGCTTTGAACCAATCGAGGTTGATCATGTTTGACCCCTTAACGCCTAGTAGTTGATATTGTGTCACGAAAGAAGGTTGCGCACCCAATCCAGTCCGCCCGAAATGTCATACGGGCTGTAATGCGGGTTCGGCTGATCAGCCAGGAACACGATGCCGCTGACGATCGCCTGAAACACGCTGATACCGAACGTGATCAACGCCGGGATGTTCGACGAGATGACGTTGGGTAGCTGGTGCACCAGCTCCGTGATCACCCCGTACGGGTTGGACAGGAAATCCCCTCGAGCTACCGCCTGGTAGATGGATGCCTTCAACTGGCTCGCTTGGTCGTCGCCGTTCTCAGCGAAGATGTCTCCCTCGCGGTAATCATCCATGAAGTTCGGCGGCAACGCCGGGCACCCGGGGGCGCCGTAACGCTTGTACGGGTCCAGTCCATGGGTGCCGGTCTTCTTGATCTGCCCGATGGCCCACGGCGCGATCGAATCCGTGCCGCGGCAAGGGTTGCCGTAAGCCAGGGTGCCGAGCCGGTCGGCCTCCCGCCAC
>NZ_LZKY01000380.1:0-4506 GCF_001673055.1 Mycobacterium sp. 1245801.1 | reverse complement strand
GGCAATGATTCGTCGGGTAACGGACAGGCCGCACCGCCGCGTGATCAACGCCCGGTCGGTGTCCTTGAGGGTGGCGGGGGTGCGCCTGTCGAATCTGTTGGCAGACAGGAGAAGTCGCCGGGTCTTCTTCGGCTGCTGTCGGGCGACCAGCGTGAGGCTTGGGGCCGGCACCTAGATGAGCGTGCCGATGCTGCGCTTTCGGAGAAAGGTCGGGGCAAGCTGCCAGAGAATCGGTCGCGGCGACGGCTCGAGGCGTGGGACCGGTTCGTTGAGGCGTTCAATCGTTCGGTTGCGCCGGACGCTTCGACCGATGAACAGCATGCTCGCTCGACCAGTGGAGGGCTCGACGCCGCGCGCGACGGTCTGGCGCAATTAGACATCGAAGATCCAGATTCTCTTCTACTGGACTATCAAGACCGCGTGAGGGCGGCGCCGGGGGGGCCTACCACCGCCGCGGCGCTCGGTGCGCCGCAGGACGGCGTTGAGCCGCCGGGAACGTCGAGCACACATCAGACAGACACGGCGAACCGGCCCCATACCGACCTGCCCCCGTCTGACTCGGCGAAGGCCGATGGGCCCCCGCCCGTCCCGCAGCTGCCCGCCCGAACCGGCGACCACACACATGACTCCCAGCTGTCGGAGTCCAGCACGGCAAACCCCCCGCTACAGGGCCACGGCCCGGACTTTGCCGAACGAGTGTCTGAGCACGGGGCGGAATCGGGAGGCCCATCCAGCGCGCCGATTGAATCGATCCCGCCGGATGCGCACGGTACGCCCGGGGCGGCGCCATCGGCTCCAGTCGCGGAGCCTAGGCCGACGCGGATTTTGCAGCCTTCGGCGTTTCATTTGGGGGGCAAACGGTTTGGTGCGGTGCCGGTTGAGCCGGTCGGGCCGGTGTTGCCTAGCGGGCATACGTTGGAGTCGCTGGTTCAGCGGTATCCGTGGTTGGTCGAGGTGAATCCGCAGCGTGATGCTGGGGGGGCGATCACCAATTGTGTGATGAGTGCGTTTGCGTTTGTGCTTTCTGAGCGGGAGGGTCGCTCGTTTGAAGCCCCGCATACCGAGCCGTTGTTGGGTGTGGATCTGGTTAATTTCCACCGTGAGTCGTTGGGGTTGGGCGACGACGAGCATCAGGTGTCGCGGATTGCTGATTTCGCTTCGGCGGCTTCGGTGTTGGGTGCTGCGGGCCCGGGTGCGATGGCGTTGATCGCCGTGGGTGGCGGCGACGAGATCAACCATGTCTATGTCGGTGTGGTTGATGAGCGTGGGGTCAGTTTTGTTGATCCCCAACGCGGCACCTTGGCGGTGGACCCGACAAACGCCACCGCCTTGGCGATGTTGCCGCTGACCCAGGGGATCGGCCTGCCCGACGGTGCGCGGCTATTGAGTGCCGATGAAGTCGCATCGATGACCGAAAGACCGTTCGGCTCGGGGTTGGGACGTTCGGGATCGGCGCCACCGGATGTTGCGGCCGAGGGCTTCGATGATGCTCTTGAATACTTCGGTCCAGCTGGTGTTAGTGATGCTGTGGCCGGGTCGGTTCGAGAGGGCGACGAGGTGGCGCCGCCGCAATATGAGCAGCAAGCTGCGCCGTTGTCGCCTGCCCAGAGTGGGGAGGAGCTTCCGGCGTATGCAGATATTGGGGATAGGCCTCCGCGTTACCGCCGTCCGCCTGGTTTTCAAGAGTTCGTTTCGAGCGTTCATAGCGCGCTGGCAAGTGAGTTCGGCGAGCTGGCGAACTATGTCGGGAATCGTATCGAGCGCAGCTATGACACGTTAGGGCTGGGCCAACAGGCCTTGCCCGGTGAGGGTACCCCTGAGCGGGGTGTGCTCGAGGAGATGTTGTCTCGCGAGGTGGGTGAGCATCTTCGCGAGTTTGGGTCAATGGTTGTCCGGGTCCGAGACCGGCTGCAGACCGAGCGTGGCCATAGGCTGCCGACCGATGTTGTTGAGCACGCCGTTGCGCGCGTTTATTACGGGTCACGCCTAAGCGAGCAGACGTTGCCCGGCGAGGGTGCCCCGGAGCGGGGTGTGTTCGAGCAGACGTTGTCTCGCGAGGTGGGTGGGCACCTTCGCGGTCTGGAGGCAATGGTTGCCCGGGTCCAAGAAAGCTTGCAGGCCGAGTCCGGTGCGAAATTGCCGAACGATGTTGAGCACCGCATTGCGCGCATTTACGACGAATTGATGAGCCAGGGCGCCCGCCCTGGGGCCGAACTTGAGCAGAGGTTGCGCCGGAGGGTGCGTAATCACGTTCTGCAGCTTCAGGAAACGGTCGGGCGGGTCCGATACAGGCTGCAGACCGCGGGCGGCGTCGAACTGCCGGAGGATGTTGACGATCGGATCGGTCGAGCCTTTGACGACGCGTTTGCGCAGCTCCCGGGGGAGTTGCGTCGCAATTATGAGCGATCTGGGTGGAGCCCGACGTTGTGGAGGGAGGTGGATTACCGTGTGCGGGAAGAGCTGGGGCGAGCCGGCGGGCGCGTGGCGCCGTTCGACAGCCCACCGCGAGACGTCGGGGGCTCTGCTGGCCTGCCCCCTAAACACAAGCTGCTCGACCACATCCACCGCAGGCTAGAGCGCGCATTCCTCCAGCTTCCCGACGACGTTGATGACTGGATCGCTATGGCCTACGAGAGGCTGCCCGAGCCGAAGCGGGCCGAGCGTAGCTCTCGCCTCGAGTCCGGGTATGCGGCGGTGCGTGATCGGCTTGTGCAGTTGGGAATACCGACGAACCCCAGTTACAAAGACGCGTTGCGGCCTGTCGATTTCAACAAAACCGTCGCGCGGGTCGACAGCAGGCTGCGGGATTCGCTGCTGCGCAGGGATGCCGAATGGGGCACCGCGGATATCGAGGCGGCCTACGAGCACGCCTACTGGAAGATCCCCGCGGACGTGCGGGCAAACTATCTGAAGTCTGGTTGGAGCCGCACCGTCGACAAACAGGTGGAGTTCGAGGTACGTCGTCTGGTCGCTTTGCAGGATCCGGTGGGCTGGGAACGGTTCCAAACAGTGTGGCGCGGCCGGGGTGAGCCGCTTGATGTGGGCGGGGCTGCTGGGCTGCCGCCAAAGGACGTCGACTCCTTGGCTCGTCGGATCAGAACAAAGCTCCTTAAAACCTTCAATGACCTTCCCCCCGACATTGATGACTGGATTTTGATCGCCTATGAGGAGTTGCCCGAGCCGCTGCGCCGCGGGCATGCGAACGGCTTTACCGCCGGGGCGGAGGGCCAGATTTTGAAGATGGTGGGAGCGGCACTCAAGCAGCTGGAAGTATCGCGTGTGCCCACCCTTGGGCAGAGGGTTCGAAAGGTTGCTTCGGCGTTTCATTTGGGGGGCAAACGGTTTGGTGCGGTGCCGGTTGAGCCGGTCGGGCCGGTGTTGCCCAGCGGGCATACGTCGGAGTCGCTGGTTCAGCGGTATCCGTGGTTGGTCGAGGTGAATCCGCAGCGTGATGTTGGTGGGGCGATCACCAATTGTGTGATGAGTGCGTTTGCGTTTGTGCTTTCTGAGCGGGAGGGTCGCTCGTTTGAAGCCCCGCATACCGAGCCGTTGTTGGGTGTGGATCTGGTTAATTTCCACCGTGAGTCGTTGGGGTTGGGCGACGACGAGCATCAGGTGTCGCGGATTGCTGATTTCGCTTCGGCGGCTTCGGTGTTGGGTGCTGCGGGCCCGGGTGCGATGGCGTTGATCGCCGTGGGTGGCGGCGACGAGATCAACCATGTCTATGTCGGTGTGGTTGATGAGCGTGGGGTCAGTTTTGTTGATCCCCAACGCGGCACCTTGGCGGTGGACCCGACAAACGCCACCGCCTTGGCGATGTTGCCGCTGACCCAGGGGATCGGCCTGCCCGACGGTGCGCGGCTATTGAGTGCCGATGAAGTCGCATCGATGACCGAAAGACCGTTCGGCTCGCAGGAACCGATGAATCCGCCTGGTGAGGATAGTGACGGCCCGCGCCGATCGGGCCCGGTTCAAGGTGCGCCAAGTGTTTCTCGAAGTCCTCGGGTGATCCGGCGTCAGCCCGGCTATAGGGATCTTCGGTCGGCTTCGCTCGTTCCACATGACGAGGATGAATCGTCCCCGTCGGATGATGGGCATCTCGGGTCGGGGGGTAGCGACGACCGACTGATGACCGAATTGCCGGACAGGCACAGCGATTTTGACCGTTGGCGGACGCAGGGCGTGCCAGAGGCCGGTTCAGAGGTTAGCGGGCCGGCGCGCACAGCGGCCAGCAGTGATGGGGGGTCGCGGTCAGCGGAGCACCTTGAGTCCCGTGGCACCCATGAGGATGCCAGGGCAAGCGACGCGTTAGTGCAGGCGCTGGTGGAGCGGGCACGAGTGGTTGAGCTTGAGCGGGAGCGTTCGGGTCGCGGTCCGGTTGCCGAGGACCGGTTTGGTCCTGATCCGTTCGGGTTACGGGACCGCGATGCGAGTTTGACGCCGCAGTTGCTGCAAACGGTGCGCCTGGCCAGTGAGCCGACCGATCGGCTGGGCGGGTATTTCCGC
>NZ_LZKY01000379.1:0-2169 GCF_001673055.1 Mycobacterium sp. 1245801.1 | reverse complement strand
CCCCAAGTTAACGGCAAGGAGAAACGGTGGACGAACCGCGACGCGAGATCATCGACCAGCTCGCCAGCACCGGGACCTACGTCACCCGCGACGGTGACGGCGTGCTGCGCCACTGGAACGCGATCACCGACGAGTACGTCGGCAGCGAACCCGACCTAACGTAAGGGATAGGAATTATCAGCGATGAACAGAGCTGCAGCGTTTGAACTGCTCAGACAATTCGTCGAGTTTATGAGCGACGAGGGAATCACCAAGCCGTCAACGTCCGACATCAACTGGTTTCTGGACGACACGGCCGCCGACGAGTAGTTGACGTAAATCCCCCAAGTTAACGGCAAGGAGAAACGATGGCGGAATTCAATCCCTGGCACTTTATCGACAAGTACCCAGGCCAATGCGCAGCCGAGGTGTCCCGCAAGGGCAACTCTGAGCCGTGCGACGAGGCGGCGTATGCCGTGGCAATGGACGACGAGGGGTTCTGGCCGGTGTGCATCAAGCACGCACGAGGACAGGGGCTGGTGCCGCTATCTGAAGTCCTTGAACACCGCGCCGGTTGACGTAAGGAGATCAGATGAGCGACCAACCGACTTCGCTGCGACATCCGCACGTTTGACCTGCGCGACACGATCGCCATAAAGCTGCTATTGCTCGCCAACCCGGGCGCCCCAATCTGGCCCGATGATATGGCACGCGCTCGGGAGGTTGTCGACGACCTAGCCGAGTACATCCGATTGACGTAAATCCCCCAAGTTATCGGCAAGGAGAAACCGTGTGCAATTGCTATTGCGCCAACTGTCACGGGCACCCGCTTGTGTGGTGCACCAGCGGTCACGACATCGACTGCCCGGTGCGCCAGGAACGCGCGAAGGTGACATAAGAGTTCGTTCTCGGCTCAGGCCACAGCCCCATCCGGGGGCGCCGGCGGCACCCACTGCTTCTGCTTCGGCGGCGGCGGCGGCCACGCCAACCACCGCTTAATCTGCCGCATCCCGTACATCGCGGCCAACACATACCCCACCGTGGACACGCAGATCAATACCCAAGCGGCGGTTTCCAACCCCAAACCCGGCAGGGCCATCGACAGTAGCTTCGCGACGACAGCCCAGCAGTTCACCGACACCGCAGCGAGATAGATTTTCGCCATGGTCGACGAATCGGCGTCGTAGCGCGCAATGATTGCCAACGCCCACAGCAGATGCCCGAGCACCCACAACGCCGCCCCGGACAGCACCACCCAGTAGGCGGCGAGCCAGGCGTTCGGCGGCTCGGTGAACAAGTCGCGCACGTGGCGGTCGGGCGATCCCGGCACGAACAGGCCGACCAGGGTGGGCAGCACGAACGTGGCGGGCAGCTCGAGCCGCCAGTGCCGCCACTGGGCCGCGTTCGTCAACTCAAGGCGGTTGAGCGTGACGTACGCGAACACGGTGATCCCGGTCAGGGATGCGATGTGGCCGACCATGTCCTCAAGGTTCCAAACCCCGGTGACGCGGTGCAAACAATCGAACGTCGGCGTAGCGAAAGGCATCATGCAGACGAGACCGACCAGGATGCCGGCGAGGTTAACGGTGGCGGCACTTTCCCACTTGTAGAACCAGGTGGTTCGCCGCACCCATAACCCTGCTGCTAGGGCTATGAGTGCGGCGAGGATGCCGTGATCAATTGACATACCGCGTCAAGATAGTGGCGGAATGCCCTTCCTGGGGCGCGGTTTCGGCTTCTTCTTAACTTCATCCAAGGTTCGCTTATCTGATTCATAGCTTCCCTGTTCGGCGTCGGACAGGGTGCGGGCCATGTTCAGCAGCGCCGACTTGGACCGTTCGGACAGCTCGTCGACGCTGGGCGGCAGCATGTCCACGAACCGGGATTGGCGGCGGTGGACGTCGATTCCTACGCTGCGGGCACATGCCAGGATGACGACCTCGATGTCGCAGGGCAGCGTGTCTGCCATGGCTTCGAGGGTCCGCGGCTCCGGGAACTCGTTGAGGCGTTCGCCGTTGGCGAATTGGTTCCAGCGTTGCGCTTTGATCGTGCCGCCGGACGCGGCTTCCAGATCCTTGTATGTCCGGTCACCCTTGAGTGACCGGATCAATTCAGGCAAGGTGAGATCGCCGTGCCTGTCATTGGTAGGCATTGTGTCCAACCCTTTTCTCTCGTGTCGGCGGACGCTTT
>NZ_LZKY01000378.1:0-15236 GCF_001673055.1 Mycobacterium sp. 1245801.1 | reverse complement strand
AACTGAGCGCCTGGCCGGTCTGGGTGAACCTGACGGCGGCGGGGGTGGTCGTCTTCTTCTTCGTGGCCGCCATCGCCGCCTACATCAGCCACGGCGCGCGCCGCGACACCGTCAACCAGTTCGAAAACGCCGACGGGCGTCTCGTGCTGGCGATGGCGGCCACGAAGAAGAAGACGACCACCCCCGCCGCCGTCAGGTTCACCCAGACCGGCCAGGCGCTCAGTTGCACGAACACCGCGAGCAGCAGCGTCGCGAACGAATACAGCAGCGCCGCCCGATGCGCGATGTCGACGTAGGGATGCGCGAGGTGGTTCTCCGACGCCATCATCTCGCGGTATTTCCACACGCCCAGCACCAGCGCGAGCAGGAAGATCAGGCCCGCCGCCAGCAGGGTGATCTTGGTGTCCATTCCGAGGGAGCCGCAGACAGCAGTCATCGTGAGCTTGAGTTTAGTTGTCCTTCATAAACACCGACTAACGTCGACGGCATGCGATTCGCGTTCAAGACTTCCCCGCAGAACACCACCTGGGCACAGATGCTCGCCGTCTGGCAGGCGGCCGACGACATCGAGGTCTACGAGTCCGGGTGGACGTTCGACCACTTCTACCCGATCTTCTCCGACAGCAGCGGGCCCTGCCTGGAGGGCTGGACGACGCTGACCGCCCTCGCCCAGGCCACCAAGCGGCTCCGGGTGGGCACCCTGGTCACCGGGATCCACTACCGCCACCCCGCGGTCCTGGCCAACATGGCCGCCGCCCTCGACATCATTTCGAACGGACGGCTCGAGCTGGGCATCGGCGCCGGCTGGAACGAGGAGGAGTCCGGCGCCTACGGCATCGAACTGGGCAGTATCAAGGAACGCTTCGACCGCTTCGAGGAGGCGTGCGAGGTGCTGACCAGCCTGCTCAGCCAGGAGACCACCGACTTCGACGGCAAGTTCTACCAGCTCAAAGGCGCCCGCAACGAGCCCAAGGGCCCGCAGCGCCCGCACCCACCGATCTGCATCGGCGGCAGCGGGGAAAAGCGCACGCTGCGCATCACCGCGCGCTACGCCCAGCACTGGAATTTCGTGGGCGGTCCGCCCGACGTCTTCGCCCACAAGCGCGACGTGCTGGCATCGCACTGCGCGGACATCGGCCGCGACCCCAAGGAGATCACGCTCTCGGCCCACCTGCGCCTGGAGCCGGATCTGAATTACGGGAAGGTCATCGAGGACGCGGCCGGGCTGGCCGCCGAGGGCTTGGATCTGGGCATCGTCTACCTGCCGCCGCCGCACGACCCGGCCGTGCTCGAACCGCTCGCCGAGGCGATCCGCGACTCGGGCCTATGGGAGCGGTGACGACGCCTTTGGGGCGGCCCGGCGGAAATCCCGCCGGGCGCATGTTGAGCAAACCCGCGGCGCGCCGCTGAGCGCGCCGAACGGGCGGTCACGCACCGAACAGCAGCAAGTCCTGGGGGGTCACCAAGCGTTCGTGCTTGGCGGGGAACTCCCGACTTTTGACCGGGTGACGCAACCATGACCAGGCGATTCGCCCCATCCGTGACTGAGGTAATGGGTGGATATGCACAAGAATCTCTCCTGCGATCGGTCGTTCAACCGGGAAACCGGTGTGACCCCCATGTGAGCGGGCTCACAACGGGTTATTAGACACCCGGCGGCTGGCAAACAGTGGGAGACGCGCCGGACGAAGTCCGGCGTGTTTCTGGTGTGACTGGTGTTACTACTGAAGCGGTACCGCGGTGGGCTTGACCGGCGCCGGCAGCGCCGTCGACCCCATCAGGAAGCGGTCCGTCGCGGCCGCGGCCGCCCGCCCCTCAGCAATCGCCCAGACGATCAGTGACTGGCCACGCCCCATGTCACCGGCAACGAAGACGCCCGGAACCGACGTGTCGAAATCGGCGCCGCGGGCGACGTTGCCCCGCTCGGTGAGCTTGACCTCGAGGTCGGTCAGCAGGCCCTCCTTCTCGGGGCCGACGAAGCCCATCGCCAGCAACACCAGGTCGACCTCGAGTTCGAATTCCGAACCCTCCACCTTGACGAACTTGCCGTCCTCCATGGTCACCTCGTGCGCCTTGAGCGCCGTCACGTGACCATCCTCGCCGACGAACTCCTCGGTGTTGACCGAGAACACCCGCTCGCCGCCCTCCTCGTGCGCCGAGGACACCCGGTACATCAGCGGGTAGGTCGGCCACGGGGTGGACGGGGCGCGCGTCTCCGGCGGCCGCGGCATGATCTCGAACTGGTGGATGACGGTCGCGCCCTGCCGGTGGGCGGTGCCCAGGCAGTCGGCGCCGGTGTCCCCGCCGCCGATGATGACGACCTTCTTGTCCTTGGCGGTGATCGGCGGCTGCCCGTCGGGGCCCAGCACGTCGTCGCCCTCCTGCACGCGGTTACCCCACGGCAGATACTCCATCGCCTGGTGGATGCCGTCCAGTTCGCGGCCGGGGATGGGCAGATCGCGCCCTGCAGTGGCGCCGCCGGCCAGCACCACGGCGTCGAAGTCGGCGCGCAGCTGCTCGGCGGTGATGTCCACGCCGACGTTGACACCGGTGCGGAATTCGGTTCCCTCGGCCCGCATTTGGTCCAGCCGACGGTCCAGGACACGCTTTTCCATCTTGAATTCCGGGATGCCGTAGCGCAGCAGGCCACCGATGCGATCGGCCCGCTCGAAGACGGTGACGGTGTGGCCGGCGCGGGTCAGTTGCTGGGCGGCGGCCAGACCCGCCGGCCCGGAACCGACCACGGCGACCTTCTTGCCGGTCTTCTTCTCCGGCGGCAACGGTCGCACCCAGCCCTCGTCGAAGGCCTTGTCGATGATCTCCAGCTCGATCTGCTTGATCGTCACCGGGTCCTGGTTGATGCCAAGCACACAGGCCGGCTCGCAGGGGGCCGGGCACAGCCGCCCGGTGAAGTCCGGGAAGTTGTTGGTGGCGTGCAGCCGCTCGATGGCGTCGCGCCACCGGTCCCGGCGCACCAGGTCGTTCCACTCCGGGATCAGGTTACCCAGCGGGCAACCGTTGTGGCAGAACGGAATACCGCAATCCATGCAACGGGTCGCCTGCTCGCGCAGGGTCTCGTTGTCGAACTCTTCGTAGACCTCGCGCCAGTCGCGCAACCGCAGCGGGACAGGCCGACGCTTCGGCAGTTCCCGATGCGTGTATTTCAGGAAGCCGCTCGGATCAGCCATGCGCGGCCGCCATGATCGCCTTGTCCACATCCACGCCGTCGCGTTCCGCTTCGGCGATGGCCTGCAGCACCCGCTTGTAGTCCCGCGGCATCACCTTGGTGAAGTGCCGCCGGTGTTGCGCCCAGTCACCCAGAACGCGCTGACCGACAGCGGAATCGGTGGCATCAACGTGCGCCTGAATCATGCCGTGCAACCACTCGTAGTCATCGTCATCCAAGCTCTCGAGCTCGACCATCTCCGCGTTGAGATTGCCTGGGAATTCGCCCTGCGGGTCGTAGATGTAGGCCACGCCGCCGGACATGCCCGCCGCGAAGTTGCGGCCGGTGCGACCGAGGACGACAACCTTGCCGCCGGTCATGTATTCGCAGCCGTGGTCGCCGACGCCCTCGACGACGGCGTGCGCACCGGAGTTACGCACGGCGAACCGCTCGCCGACTACGCCGCGCAGGTACGCCTCGCCGCTGGTCGCGCCGAACAGGATCACGTTGCCGCCGATGATGTTGTCCTCGGCCACGTAGTCCGCCGGCGCGTCGTCCGACGGCCGCACCACGATCCGGCCACCGGACAGGCCCTTACCGACGTAGTCGTTGGCGTCGCCGTAGACGCGCAGCGTGATGCCCCGCGGCACAAACGCACCGAAGCTGTTGCCCGCCGAGCCGTCGAAGGTGATGTCGATGGTCCCGTCCGGCAACCCTTGGCCGCCATAGGCTTTGGTGACCTCGTGGCCGAGCATGGTGCCCACCGTGCGGTTGACGTTGCTGATGGTCGTGGAGAACCGCACCGGCTTCCCGGAGTCCAGCGCCTCGCGGCTCATCACGATCAACTGCTGATCGAGCGCCTTGTCCAGGCCGTGGTCCTGGCGCGAGCTGCAGTACAGGTCCTGGTTCATGAACGCCGATTCCGGCTCGTGCAGAACCGGGCCCAAATCCAGCCGGTGCGCCTTCCAGTGGGCCCGGGCCAGCGTCATGTCCAAGGACTTCACCTGGCCGACGGCCTCATTGATCGTCCGGAAGCCCAACTGCGCCATGTATTCGCGCACCTCTTCGGCGATGAACATGAAGAAGTTCTCGACGAACTCGGGCTTGCCGGTGAAGCGTTCGCGCAGCACCGGGTTCTGGGTGGCCACCCCGACGGGGCAGGTGTCCAGGTGGCAGACCCGCATCATGATGCAACCGGAGACCACCAGCGGCGCGGTGGCGAAACCGAATTCCTCGGCGCCGAGCAGCGCGGCGATCATCACGTCGCGGCCCGTCTTGAGCTGACCGTCGACCTGAACCACGATCCGGTCGCGTAACCCGTTGAGCAGCAACGTCTGCTGCGTCTCGGCCAGCCCCAGCTCCCACGGCGCCCCGGCATGCTTCATCGAGGTCAGCGGGGTGGCACCGGTGCCGCCGTCGTGCCCGGAGATCAGCACCACGTCGGCGTGGGCCTTGGACACCCCCGCGGCCACCGTGCCGACGCCGTTCTCGGAGACCAGCTTGACGTGCACCCGCGCGGCCGGGTTGGCGTTCTTGAGGTCGTGGATCAGTTGCGCCAGGTCCTCGATGGAGTAGATGTCGTGATGCGGCGGCGGCGAGATCAGTCCCACGCCGGGCGTCGAGTGGCGCACCTCGGCAACCCACGGGTACACCTTGTGTCCCGGAAGTTGGCCGCCCTCACCGGGTTTCGCGCCCTGGGCCATCTTGATCTGGATGTCGGTGCAGTTAGTCAGGTAGTGCGACGTGACGCCGAACCGCCCGGAGGCGACCTGCTTGATCGAACTGCGCCGCCAATCACCGTTGGGATCGCGGTCGAAGCGCTTGACGTCCTCGCCGCCTTCACCGCTGTTGGAGCGGCCGCCCAGCCGGTTCATCGCAATGGCCAGCGTCTCGTGCGCCTCGGCGGAGATCGAGCCGTAGCTCATCGCCCCGGTCGAGAAGCGCTTGACGATTTCACTGGCGGGCTCGACTTCGTCCAGGGGAATCGGGGGATTGATCCCGGCCCGAAACTTCAGCAGGCCGCGCAGCGAGGCCATGCGCTCGCTCTGGTCGTCGACGAGGCGCGTGTAGTCCTTGAACACCTTGTACTGGCCGGTGCGGGTGGCGTGCTGCAGCTTGAAGACGGTCTCGGGGTTGAACAGGTGGTACTCGCCCTCGCGGCGCCACTGGTACTCCCCGCCCACCTCGAGCTCGCGGTGCGCCCGCTCGTCCGGGCGGTCCAGGTAGGCCAGCGCGTGCCGGGTGGCGACGTCCGCGGCGATGTCGTCCAGGGTGATACCGCCGATGGGACAGCTCAAGCCGGTGAAGTACTCGCTGAGCACGTCCTCGGAGATGCCGACCGCCTGGAACAGCTGGGCACCGGTGTAGGACGCCACAGTCGAAATGCCCATCTTGGACATCACTTTGAGCACGCCCTTGCCGGCGGCCTTGATGTAGTTGCTCAGCGCCGCCTTGCGGTCGATGCCCTCGATGACGCCGCGATCGAGCATGTCCTCGATGGACTCGAACGCCATGTAGGGGTTGATCGCCGCGGCGCCGAAACCGATCAGCGCGGCCATGTGGTGCACCTCGCGGGCGTCACCGGTTTCCACCACCAGCCCCACGTGGGTCCGGGTGCGGTCGCGCACCAGGTGGTGGTGCACCCCCGCCACCGCGAGCAACGACGGGATCGGCGCCATCCGCTCGTCGGATTCGCGGTCGGACAAGATGATCACGCGCGCGCCGTCGGCGATCGCCGCCGACGCCTGCGCGCGCACCTCCTCGAGCGCGGCGGCCAGCCCGGCACCGCCCTCGGCGACCGGGTACAGGCAGCGAATCACCTTGGAGCACATGCCATGTGGACGACCGTTGACCTCGTCATCGGGGTCGAGGTTGATCAGCTTCGCCAGCTCGCGGTTACGCAGAATCGGCTGCGGCAGCGCGATCTGGTGACACGAGCGCTCGGTCGGCGTGAGCAGGTCGCGCTCGCCGCCGGTGGTGCCCTGCAGGCTGGTCACCACCTCCTCGCGGATGGCGTCCAGCGGCGGGTTGGTCACCTGCGCGAACAGCTGCTGGAAGTAGTCGTAGAGCATCCGGGGTCGCTGCGAGAGCACCGCGACCGGGGTGTCGGTACCCATCGACCCGATCGGCTCCGCGCCGCTGCGCACCATGGGCGCCACCAAGAGGTTGAGTTCCTCGTAGGTATAGCCGAATATCTGCTGCCGCTTGACCAGTCGGTCGTGGGGCATCCGCTTGTAGTTGCCCTGCGGCAGGTCGTCGAGCGGGACCTGGTTCTTGTCCAGCCATTCCTGGTAGGGGTGCTCGGCGGCCAGCTCGGCCTTGATCTCCTCGTCGGAGACGATGCGGCCCTGCGCGGTGTCCACCAGGAACATGCGGCCGGGCTGCAACCGCATCCGGCGGACCACCTTGGCGGGGTCCAGATCCAGCACACCGGCCTCGGAGGCCATCACCACCAAGCCGTCTTCGGTGACCCAGATCCGCGAGGGGCGCAAGCCATTACGGTCGAGCACCGCGCCGATGATGGTTCCGTCGGTGAACGTGATCGACGCGGGGCCGTCCCACGGCTCCATCAACGAGGCGTGGTACTGGTAGAACGCCCGCCGCGCAGGATCCATCGACTCGTTGCGTTCCCACGCCTCGGGGATCATCATCAACACAGCATGAGCGAGGCTGCGCCCGCCCAGGTGCAGCAGTTCGAGCACCTCGTCGAAACGCGCGGTGTCGGACGCCCCCGGGGTACAGATGGGGAACAGCTTCTCGACGTCGGCTTCGGTTCCGAAGATGTCGGTCTTGATCAGCGCCTCGCGGGCCCGCATCCAGTTCTCGTTACCGGTGACGGTGTTGATCTCACCGTTGTGCGCGACGCGGCGGAACGGATGCGCCAGCGGCCACGACGGGAACGTGTTGGTGGAGAACCGGGAGTGCACGATGCCCAGCGCGCTGGTCAGCCGATCGTCTTGCAGGTCAAGGTAGAACGCCTTGAGCTGCGGGGTGGTCAGCATGCCCTTGTAGACGAACGTCTGACCGGAAAGGCTTGGGAAGTACACGGTTTCGCGGCCGGGACCGTCCTGACCGGGGCCCTTGGTGCCCAATTCGTGCTCGGCGCGCTTGCGCACCACGTAGGCGCGGCGTTCCAGCGTCATGCCGGACGCGCCGGCCATGAACACCTGCCGGAACGTGGGCATCGCGTCGCGGGACAAGGCGCCCAGCGACGAGTCGTCGATGGGCACGTTGCGCCAGCCCAGCACCGTCAGGCCCTCGGCCTCGGCGATCTTCTCCACGGCCGCACACGCGGTCGCGGCGTCCTTCGACGACTGCGGCAGGAACGCGATGCCGGTGGCGTAGCTGCCCGGCGGCGGCAATTCGAAGTCCACGACCTCACGCAGGAAGGCGTCCGGGACCTGCAGCATGATGCCGGCACCGTCGCCACTACGCGGCTCGGCGCCCTGGGCACCCCGGTGTTCGAGGTTCAGCAGCGCAGTGATTGCCTTGTCCACAATGTCGCGGCTACGGCGGCCGTGCATATCGACGACCATGGCAACCCCGCACGCGTCGTGCTCGAACGCGGGGTTGTATAACCCGACGCGCTTGGGCGTCATATGCACCTGACCCTTCACCTGAACGTTCTGCGCGGCCGTTAGCAGCGGCCCCGACGAGGTCGCACCCTTAGGTTGCGGGCTATGACCCCTTCGGTCTTGTCTCGATGGGCTGTGCCCCAGGCGGAGATACTCCTGTTAGGGACGTCCGTGCAGCTCTGAACGGTGGCCTGGAACCGGTCTCGACAAGTCGTAAAACGATATGACAATACCCGCCTGACATGCCAACTTCGTCAAGTCTAGCCGCCAGCTGGCAGCGTCGTAAATTTCGCTGCCGGCGGTGAACCCCAATTCTGCCCACCGCCGGGCCGGGGCGCCGAATTGGTTGCATAGCTGGGCCTATTCCAGGCGGCCCGGTGCGTCGGCAGGCCGCCATGTCAAGTTTGCTGGCGAGTGCGTACAGGCCCCTTGGAGAGGTCGCCGTCACGGGTACTAGCGTGCTCAGCGGCCACCCCGTGGTCTCGTAAGGTTTCGCCAGCTCACGCGGGCGAGTTTGCAGGTTCGCGCATCCGGTGCCGCAGGAGATACTGGACGGGTATTGGTCAGACCCGGCGTCGCAGGCCGGACCGTGGCGCTTATCACGTCACGGCCGCGCCGCCGCCGGACCACCGGCACGACTGATCGACCGCCTGGCACCCGAGGAGCCCATGAACGAGCGCGACGAATTCCTGCGGGACCGTCTGCAGCCCGAGCGGCCTAACGCCCCGCGCCCGCCCGCTCCCTCCCCACAGCGACCCGCCGCGGCGCGGCCCCGCCGTCGGCTCCCCGGCGAGGACATGAAGACCCGCGGCATTGCGGCCCAGCCGCGCCACCACATCGTCGAAGGATCGCAGGTTCTTGTCGGCGGTCAGCTCCCAGAACGAGCCCGTCGACGCCGGATCGATCCGGCTGCTGAGCCGTCCGAACGCGGTGTCGGCGTCGATCGCGACGACGTGGTCTTGCCTGCGCAGCGCGGCGAACAGCGAGCCCACGCTCGCGGCCACCGACGTCTTGCCCACGCCCCCCTTGCCCAGCACGCCGACCTTGTAGTTGCCGTACAGGCGGGTCCGGATGGCCGCCTCGAACTGGGCCTCCTGTCGCTGGGCCGGCGACGGGCCCAGGTTGACCAGCCCGAAGGTGATCAGCCGCAGGACTCGTCGCCAACCGCGATCGGGTAGCTCTGCGGGCGCCTGCGGTGGCGCGGCGGCGGGCGGGGCCGGCTGGGGGGATGACACCGCGTTCGGACGGCTCAGCAGCCGGATCGATCCGGCGTCGACGGGCTCGTTCTGGGAGCTGACCGCCGACAAGAACCTGCGATCCTTCGACGATGTGGTGGCGCGGCTGGGCCGCAATGCCGCGGGTCTTCATGTCCTCGCCGGGGAGCCGGCGTCGGGGCCGCGCCGCGTGCTCGATCCCGCGATCTACCGGGAAGCCGCGCTGCGACTGGACCGCCATTTCACGATCTCCGTCATCGACTGCGGTTCGACCATGGACGCGCCGCTCACCCAGGAGGTCCTGCGCGACCTCGATGCGCTGATCGTGGTGTCCTCCCCCTGGGCCGACGGCGCATCCGCAGCCGCGCGGACCATGGAGTGGCTGGCGGATCAGGGCCTGGCCGCGCTGTTGAGCCACACCATCGTGGTGCTCAACGATTCCGACGGTCATGCCGACAAACGCACCCGCGCGTTGCTCGCCCGCGAATTCACCGACCATGGCCGGCCGGTGATCGAAGTGCCCTTCGATCCCCACCTGCGGCCCGGCGGCGTGATCGACGTGGGTCACGAGATGGCCCCGGCCACGCGGCGCAAATTCCTCGAGATCACCGCGACCATCGCCGGATACTTCGCGGCGCGTCCGCACGGCGGCGCAGACCACGCGGGCATGCCGAACTAAGCCCGCGCCGACGGGTCGGCGATCGCCTCGATCTTCATGACCCGGGCCCCGCGGATCGTCAGCACGATGACGGCGAACAGGCGGCGCTCGCTGAAGGCCAGCAGCACCGGTCCCCCGACGGGGCCGCTGACCAGGGTCACGTCCGGCCACAGGTAGCGCAACAGGTTGGTGGCCACCGCATCTGGCCCGTGGTTGATCTGCTGTGGCGGCGCCGGGTCCGCGAGGATGGTGCCCACGCCCCACACCGTCGGATCCAGGACGGCGGCCAACGCTTCGAGGTCACCGTTGGCGCATGCGGTGATGAACTTCTCGGTCACCAATTGGTGTTCGGCCGATGCGACTTCACTCAATTTCGGTTGTGCCGCATGGAATTTCGTGCGCGCCCTGCGCGCCAGCTGGCGGCAGGTGCCGGCCGGGCGGCCCACGGTCTGCGAGATCGAGTCGAACGGGACGCCGAACACGTCGTGCAGCACGAAGGCGACCCGCTCAGCGGGGCTGAGCCTGCGCAGGACTTCGAGCAGGGCGGTGCGGATCTCGTCGTCGAGCGTGACCCGGTCGGCCGGGTCGAAGCGGCCTGGCGCCGGTTGCTCCGCAACCTCTCCGGGCCGTTCGTATCGGGCGCGGGCCGAACGCACCTGGTCCAGGCACAGCCGGCTCGCCACCACGGTCAGCCAGCCCCGGGCGTCCTCGATCTCGCTCACGTCGGCGCGCGAGAATCGCAAAAAGGCCTCTTGCGCAACGTCTTCCGCGTCGCCGATGTCGCCCAGCATCTGGTAGGCGAGGTTGACCAGGTATGGGCGGTGCCGACGCCAGGCCTCGCCGACCTGATCGCCGGTGGACTGCGACTGGTTCATGACTCTTCGACGATCTGCTGGGGCGAAAAGTTACACGTTCTGCCGGGTAACTTTCCCACCTTTTGCCTCGTCGTTTCTCCCAGTGCACAAAGTTCACGGAAAGGATGCTCGTCATGACCATCGTCGTCACCGGTGCGACCGGCAACGTCGGCCGCCCACTCGTCACCGAACTGCTCGCCGCGGGAGCCCGCGTGCGGGCGGTCACCCGGCAACCGGGGCCGGCCGGATTTCCACCCGAGGTGGAGGTGTTCGGCTCGGCCGCCGAGGCGCTACCCGGTGCCTCCGCGGTCTTCCTGAATTCGCGGGCGCTGGGTGTGCAACTCGAAGACGTGGTGGCCCGGTGCGGGCCCGCCGGTGTCAGCAAGCTGGTGGCGTTGTCGGCGATCAACGCCGACGACGACGTCGCCCGGCAGCCGTCCCGGTTCCGCGGCGACCGCAACCGGGAGGTCGAGCGCGTCGCCGTCGACTCCGGTTTGGACTGGGTCAGCCTGCGGCCCACGGTGTTCGCCACCAACTTCGCCGGAATGTGGTCGGCGCAGATCCGCGCCGGCGACGTGGTCGCCGGACCCTACGCCGCGGCATCGGCCGCCCCGATCGTCGAGAGCGACATCGCCGGCGTCGCGGCGCACGCTCTGCTCACCGACGAGCTTGCCGGGCAACGCATCCCGCTGACCGGTCCGCAGGCCTTCACCAACGCCGAGCTGGTCGAGGTCATCGGCGCCGTCCTGGGCCGGCCGCTGCAGTACCTCGAGATCCCCGCCGATGCCGTGCGGCAACGATTCGTCGGGTTGGGCTTCAGCGCCGGATTCGCCGACGCCTACCTCGCCATGCAGGCCGAGACGCTCGACAACCCGGCCCTGGTCACCCACGACGTGGAGAAGATCCTCGGTCGGCCGCCAGTCCCGTTCGCGCACTGGGTTTTCCAACACCGAGCGATGTTCAGCAACGAGAAACAAGGAGTCTGAGATGACCGATCCACGCCCCCCGCGCTACCTCAAGCCCATGAACAAGTTCATGATGGCGGTCCAACGGTTGGGCATCCCGACGGGGCCCGCCATGGTGCTCACCGTGCCCGGCCGCAAGTCGGGCCAACCGCGCCGAACCCCGATGACGCCCTTCAACTTTCGGGGCGGCCTCTACGTCGTGGCCGGTTACCCCGGCGCCGACTGGGCCGCGAATGCGCGGGCGGCCGGCACCGGCACGCTGAGCCGCGGCCGACGGTCACGCCCGGTGCGGATCGTCGAACTCTCCGCCAGCGAGGCGCGACCGGTGCTGCGCGCCTTCCCCACCGAGGTCCCGGTCGGGGTGGCCTTCGCCAAACGTTCGGGCATGGTGCGGGACGGCACCCCCGACGAGTTCGAGGCCCTGGCGGGTCGGTTGGCCGTTTTCCGCTTCGAACCGGCCTAGCCGCGTCACCAGACGATGGCCGCCATGTCGCGGTTGTCCGAGCACACGCTGCGCACCGCGGCCTGGATGTCGGCCGAGGTGATGATCTGCAGATCCTCGACCGTCACCGGTTGACCCGCCCGCTTTTGCGCCACCACCCGGGTGTCGCGGAAACCCTCGGCGCGCTCCACGACGTTGCGGGCGAACCTACCGTTCTGCATGGCGTCGATGCCGTGGCGTCCGCCCGGGGTGGTGTAGTTGCGGATCGTCGTCGCCGCGTCCAGGAACGTTTCTTTGGCGCCATCGTCGAGCAGGCTGGCGCGCGGCGTGGCGTAGCGGTGCGCGATCTCGACGATCTCCGCCGGCGAATAGGACTCGAAACGCAGCTTGCGGTTGAACCGGCCGGCCAAACCCGGGTTCACGGTGAGGAAGGCGTCCACCTGATCTTCGTAGCCCGCCCCGATGAAGCAGAAGTCGAACCGGTGCACTTCCAGCGCCACCAGGAGCTGGTTGACGGCCTCCATGCCGATCATGTCGGGCGTGCCGTCCTGATGGCGCTCGATCAGCGAGTAGAACTCGTCCATGAAAATGATTCGGCCCAGCGACTTTTCGATCAGCTCGTTGGTTTTGGGCCCCGATTCGCCGATGAAGTGGCCGCAGAAATCCGACCGGCGCACCTCGCGGATCTCGGGGTGGCGCACGATCCCCATGCCGGCATAGATCTTGCCCAGCGCCTCGGCGGTGGTCGTCTTACCGGTACCGGGCGGACCCACCAGCAGCATGTGGTTGGTCTGACCCTCCACCGGCAGGCCATGCTCGAGCCGCATCATCCGCACTTCGAGTTGGTCCTCCAGCGCCGCGACCGCTTGCTTGACCGCGGCCAGTCCCACCTGCTTGGCCAGCAGCTTGCGGCCCTCGGCCAACAGCTCGGCGCGCACGTCGGCGGCGGCGGCGTCGTCGAGTTCGTCGCGGCTCTTGGCCGACGAGGCGTCCCATCGATCGGTGCGGCTGTTGATGGTTTCCTCGTCGGTGACCACCAGGTGCAGGTTCGGGTCGGCCAGTGCCTCTTTGGCCGCCTCGGTCAGGACGCCGTTGATGGTGGCCTTGGACAGCCATATCTGGGCCTTGTCCTCCTCGCGCAGCTGACGGTGCACCATCCCCCGCACATAGGCCAGATCGGCGACCAGTAGCGGAATGTCGGCCGGTCCGATCGACGCGGTCAGCACATCGGCGTCGAAGCGCGACGACGACTGGGTGTGCCCGATCACGTCGACGCGGTCCAGCCAGTCCAGCGCCACCCGGCCCTGCCCGAGGTGGGCGGCGGCATGGGCGGCCAGCGCGCAGATCGACGCGGTCACCGCCGACATGACGATGGCCTGGGCGGGCAACTCGTCGGCGGCGGCCAGCAAGACGTCCGGCCAGCGTTGGGTCCGGTACATCAAGAACGTGCGGGCCAGCTGGTGCCACTGATAGTTGGTCCAGGAATCGAGCAGGTCACGGTTGGCCAGCAACCGGTCCGCCTCGGCGTACTCCCCGGCGATCGTCAACGCGGACGCCAACGCCAGCCCGACCTGTGACGCGTCGGTGACGGTGATGCCGATGTAGGGACCCAGCTGGATCTCGGCAGCCAGCGTCTGCCCGATGCGCGTGGTCTCGCGGTGCAGCCATTCGCTGGTGGCGTAGAGCTGCCGCAACGACGCCAGGTCGTTGTCACCGCACGCGATGCGCCCCAACCAGGCGTCGGCCATCGACGGGTCGGCGTCGGTGGCAGCGACGAACTCCGGCAGCGCCGCCGCCCGGCCCTGCCGGCTCTTGATCGCCATGGCACGATCGAAATGCCTTCGGGCGGTTTGCAAATCACCCATCACAACCCCTCGCGGCACTGCGCTCATCACACCGTGCCTCAAACTCGTGTTTCTGACCTGCTACGTGCCGACCGAGATGCCCACCGGCTCGAGACTGACGTAGCGGTTCTCGGCGCGGAACATGTCCATCTCGACGAGCCAATTCTCTCCTGCTGCACTGACGTTGACCACCGCCGGCCCGAGTTGCTCGATGATCACCTCGAAGCCGTTCCGATGCGCCTCGGAGAGCTGGGCCCCCGCGGGGGCGATGGTGATCACCGTCGCCGGTCGCGGGGTCGGGGAGATCGCCGCCTCGATACCGCCGCCCTCGAGCGCGCCCGCGCCGCCCCCCCGTCGCGGGGCGTACTCGACGACGCTGACGGTGGTCCGCGGTGCGGGACGCGGGCTGTTGACCACGCTGATCTCCGGCATGCGCACGCTGATCCAGCGCGACATGTCGCGGGTGTGCACGCACACCCGTTCGCCGGCGCCGGCGGTCCGGATCACGATCCGCTTGGCGATCGGGTCGTCGGCGGCGACGAACACGCGCGACAGCTCACCGGCGTCGGTGACCGGCACCAGCAGCCGGTCGCCGTTGCTGAGCTTGCCGATCAGCACGCCCGATGGTCCGATCTCGGTGATCAGCTCGGCCGGCAACGGGCTGCGCCGCAATCCACGCAGGTGCGGACGGGGGCCACACATGTTGGCGGCCGCCGCGGCGGCCTGCTCGCCGTTGAGCCGGCGCAGGATGACGCTGGGCGGCGTCGGTGCCGGCGTGGGTGTGCGCACGGTGATGGTGGCGGTGCACGTGGCGTCTGGGAAGACGGTCACGTTCTGGATGACCTCGTCGGCGCGCAGCGTCCACGCCTGCGAGAGGTTGCGTGACGTGATCGCCTCGGCCGGATACGCATAGGTGGTCATCCAACCCGCTTCTCCGCGTATGGCTTTCCACCGCTGCACGGTGCCCGACACCGCGTCCCACCCCAGCCGGCGGTCGAGCTCGACGAGGTCGGTGGCGGTGGCCACCTTGGCGCGCAGCCCCTGGCAGCGCAACAGTCCGGCGATGCGTTGTGCGACCGAAATGGCCGCCGCGCCAACGGTCGTGCGCCAGAACAGGGCTTGGGCGTTGTCGATCACCGCCAGCCGCATGATCAGCCACGTCTCACGCCGGCCCGCGTAGGGCGGGGTTCCGATCTCGGAGTCGTAGACACGCGGAAAGTCCCCGATAGTGCCGTGCCGGGAGCCGATGGTGACCACGCTGATCGAATCGAGCTGCAGGCCAAGCGCCTGGCGCAGCATCGGCACCAATTCGACGATGTCCAACACGTTTTCGGTCTCCACGCTCACCGAGCCGGTCACCCTGGTGGCTCGGTGACCTCTGCCCAGCAACTGCACCGCGACCACGGCGACACCGTCTTGGACGCGGACGCCGCCACCGGATCGGTTGTTGGCCACGGTGATCGGGGCCGTCCAGTCGATCGGGCGCCGGCCACGCCGCCACAACACGGCCCACGACCAC
>NZ_LZKY01000377.1:0-683 GCF_001673055.1 Mycobacterium sp. 1245801.1 | reverse complement strand
GTCGGCGGCGCCGCGCGCCAGATACGGCCCACCCTTGTTGAACAGCTCGGCACCGGTGTTACCAAACCCGGCCGCCGACAACAACGCCTGATCCAAATCCTTCTGCTGAGCATTGAGGGTGCGCGCGGTGATCACCGCGTCGTTCAAAAAGTCGAACAGATCCGGCGCCGCATTCGCATACGTATCACCCAACGCCGCCAACTGCTGAATATCCTTGCGCGCCTGCGGCATCCGCGGATTCACATCATCAAGCAACATGTTGGCGTTGACCACCGACTGACCGAACTTCTCCCCCAACCCCGACAACGACTGCGCCGCCGCACTCAACGTCAGATTCAGCTTGATCGGATCCACCTTCTCCGCGATCGACGTGATCGTCTGAAACAACGTGTTGATCTCGGTGGTCACCGACCGCGCATCGATCACCGTGCGCGACGAAATCTTCTGCGGCGACGGATTCGCCGGCGTCGTCAACGACACATACTTGCCACCAAACACCGTCGTCGCCTTGATATCCGCATTCACATTCGACGGAATCAACGCCAAATACCGCGGAAACACCTCCAACGTGAACTTCGCCGCCGGCTTCCCATCACGCACCGTCTCCGCAATCGACCCCACCCGGCCGATCTCCACCCCGTTATACGTCACCTTCGAACCCGGATCCATCACCAAACCGGCCC
>NZ_LZKY01000376.1:0-15555 GCF_001673055.1 Mycobacterium sp. 1245801.1 | reverse complement strand
CCAGGCGCTGCTGGAGCTGACCGACTACGCGCCCCTACCGCTGCGCGAACCGGTCCGCTCGCTGGTGTGGGTGCGCGGTCGCCTCCAAGAGGTACACCCGACGGAGATCCTCGATCTGCTCGACCTGATCGCCGCCGAGTGCCCGAATCCCGCCCTGCTGGGCATCGATACCCCACGCTGCAGGCCCGGCGGCGGCGACGAGCCGCGCTACACCCTGTTGCGGCTCGAGATCGCCTCGGTGGTCGTCACCGACGCCACCGGCGCCGAGCCGGTCAGTGTGGCCGACCTGCTGAACGCCCGCCCGGATCCGTTCTGCGCGCTCGAGTCAAGCCTGCTGTGGCACCTGGACACCGCCCACAGCGACGTCCTCGCGCGGCTGGTGTCCCGGCTGCCGGCGCCGCTGCGGCGCGGGCACGTCCGGCCCTTGGGCCTGGACCGCTACGGCGTCCGGTTCCGTGTCGAGGGCGACGATCGCGATCACGACGTCCGGCTGCCGTTCCATAAGCCGGTCGACGACATGACCGGCCTGAGCCAGGCGATCCGGGTGCTGATGGGCTGCCCCTTCATCAACGGGCTTCGGGCGCGCGGCTAGCCGAGCGCGCGGCGCACCGGCGCGACCGAGCGCCGGCCACGTACGTTTACTCGGGTGAACGGCGAGCGCGCACCCCAGCCTCGGCGCCCGCTTGGGCCGCCCGGGCCACCGCGCCCCGAGCCGCCGCAGGTGATCCACCGCCACGCCGGCCCGCCGCCGTCGCCGACGGCGGAGACCCAGCCGCTGAACCGGCCGAGGGCGCGTCCCGCCGCCGTGTCGGCGCCCGGGGCGGCGGCGCCGTCGCGACCTCAGGCCCCGCGCACGTCACCCAAGCGCCGCAAGCGCCGCTGGCTCCGCACGGTGCTGTCGATCCTGTTGGTGGGGGCACTGCTGCTCGGCGCGGGCGCCGTCGCCGGGGCCATCTGGTTCGACACCAAACTGCACCGCGAGGAGGTGCTGGCCGACTATCCGGACCGGCCCGCGGCCGGCCGGGGGACCAACTGGCTGGTCGTCGGATCGGACAGCCGCCAAGGCCTCACCGCCGAGCAGCAACAAGACCTGGCCACGGGCGGCGACATCGGTAACGGGCGTACCGACACGATCCTGCTGGTTCACGTGCCGAGCATCGGATCCGCAGCGCAGACGTCGATGGTGTCGATACCGCGCGACTCCTACGTGCCGATCCCGGGGCACGGCAAAGACAAGATCAATGCCGCGTTCGCGATGGGCGGTGCGCCGCTGTTGGTGCGGACGGTGGAGCAGGCCACCGGATTGCGCCTCGATCACTACGCGGAGATCGGGTTCGGCGGGTTCGCCGGCTTGGTGGACGCGCTGGGCGGGGTGACGGTGTGCCCGACGACGTCGCTCAACGACCCGTTGGCCGGCATCGACCTGCCCGCGGGTTGCCACACCCTCGACGGGCGCAACGCGCTGGGCTACGTCAGGTCCCGCGACACGCCCCGCGCCGACCTGGACCGGATGGTCAACCAGCGTCAGTTCGTGGCGGCGCTGCTGCATCGGGCCGGGAGCCCCGCGGTGTGGCTCAACCCCTGGCGCTGGTATTCGGTGCCGCGGGCGGCCGCCGACGCGCTGACCGTCGACCGCGGCGACCACGCCTGGGATCTGGCCCGGCTCGGCTGGGCGCTGCATGGGTCGACCACCACCATGACCGTGCCGATCGGCCAGTTCACCAGCGGTGACGCCGGCTCGGTGGTGGTGTGGAATCACGATGCGGCCAAGCGGTTGTTCCAGGCGCTGGCTTCCGATGCGCCGGTGCCTCCCGCCGCGGCGGACGAACCGCAATAGCGGCCGGGCTAGCCGCTGCCGTCGCTGGCGCGGTTGCCCTGCAACCACGCCTTGGTGCGACCGGGGTGGTGGGTGGCGAGCCAGGCCACCCCGACGTCGCGGCAGAAATCGATGTCCTGGTAATCGTCGACGTTCCAGCAGTAGACCGCCCTGCCCTGGGCGATGGCCCGGTCGGCGAGCTGGGGATACTCCTTCAGCGTCGACAGCGAAGGCCCAACGGCGGTGGCGCCGATAGCGGTGGGCGCGCCGCTGGTCAGGTAACGCCCGGTCTTGCCGAGCAGCACCGTGGGCAGCAGCGGGGCGGCCCGCCGGATCCGCCAGACCGCGGACGCCGAAAACGACATGACCACCGCACGGGACCGGTCAGCCGACGCGGGCGCGGCGATGCCGAACCGATGCAGCGATGCGAGCAGCTTGGTCTCGACCAACGACCCGTAGCGGACGGGGTGCTTGGTTTCGATGAACAGCTTCACCGGCCGATGCCAATCCAGCACCAGCGAGACCAGCGCGTCCAGCGTCAACAAGCTGGTGTCGCCGTGCGTGCCGTCCTCGCGCCAGCTGTCGTGCCACGCCCCGTACTCGAGCTCACGCAGTTCGGCGAGGGTCATGGTGCTGACCAACCCCGCGCCGGTCGAGGTCCGGTCCAGCCGGCGGTCGTGCACGCACACCAGGTGGCCGTCACGGGTCAGCCGCACATCGCATTCCACGCCGTCGGCGCCTTCTTTGAGCGCGAGGTCGTAGGCGGCCAGCGTGTGTTCGGGCCGCGCCGCCGAAGCGCCGCGGTGGGCGACGACATAAGGATGCCCGGCGAGCACCTCGTCGGCCCACGTCATACCCCTATGCTGCCGGTTCCTGCCCCTTCAACTCAACTGGGTCGGCCGACGCCGGCGCGGCGGGCCCGTCATCGGGAACCGCGACCCAGCGATGCGCGGGACGTGCGACGGGTTTGCGCTGGAATCCCTCGAAGACGCGGGTCGCGGCGGCCAGCGTGGCGGCCGCCAACAGGTACGCGAAGACCATCAGCACGGTGTTGTTGGCGATGCCCTGGGCGTCGGTGGCGAAGCTGGTCGCGATGGCGGCGATGGACACGGCGTAGCTGCAAACCCACGCCACCCACCACTGCAGGATGGTGCCGCGCAGCCGGGCGTAGTGCTCCTCGAGCAGCGCCAGCTCGATCACGTACACCGGGGCCCACAGCAAATTGGCCAGCGGCACGACGCAACCGGCCCACAGCGCCCGCGTGGAGCGCGGCTCGGGCAGACCGTGATGGGCGAACACGGCGGCGCGGCGCGCGATCATCCAGCGGATCAACAGCACGCCGGCGGCGATCACCGCCGCACCGGCGCCCACGCTGGCGAGCACGCCGAGCCAGTCGGCGCCGATGGCCACCCACGTGTGCAGCAAGGTGTTCCGGTTGATCACCAGCAGCACGTAGCGCACCACGTAGACCAGGGCGGCGATGCTGAGTACCAGCACGCCCACAAAGGACGCGGTGCGAACGATTTGCGCCGACGGCCCGGACGGCGCGGCCGCCTCAGCCGCCGCAGGCGCCTGCTCGACCCGGTCGGCCAAACCCCAGCGCGGGATCACGGTGTAACGCGGCGTGGGTCCGAGGGGACGGCGCCCGCGTCGCACCGGCGGCGCGGCACCGGGGCGCACCGCTATCCAGCGATAGCCGGGCGGTAGCCGCGGCGGCGTGCGCTGCCAGCCGGGCGACCTCGAAGGGCGGGCCGGAGCCGGGGCCCCCGGCGCACCCCAGCGCGGATCGGCAGCGGGGCTGTCCGGCGAGGGCGCCAGCAGGGCTCCGCGGCAGCGGGGACACCATTCGCGTTGCCGGTCACGCACGTTCCAGCGGGTGCCGCACTGGGAGCACACCTGGATCACCGGACCAGACTAACGCCGTCCCGGTGCGGGCCTCGGGACCGCCGGCCGCGGGCCCGCCCGGCGGCCGTCGCCGTCGGTCGCGGGGAGCGGGATCGGCAACCCGCGCGGCGCCGCCGACTATCCACAGTTTCCACAGGTTTATCCACATAGACCCACGGGGTATAGAAAGCATCGCTACAGCCTCTGGCGGCTGACCGTGGTGTGACTGTGGATAACACCCGGCGTCGCTGGCACGCCATAGACAGCCCGGAGCGGTCGTTGAGCGAAATGGATTGCCTCACTAAGCACCCGTGCAAGCAGCGCGTCCGGCCGAGGATCAACCCCGCGCCCGGAGCGGGCGTTGGAGCCCGGCCGCCTTTCGCCAAGCCGCAGTTCAGCGCGATATTTCTTCAGCCCGCCACAAAGCGCTATGATCGCGTTCGCAAAAAGTGTTTGTGACTCACCTCACTGACGCGAGGTGACCGGGGGTGAAAGGCGATTGATGGCCACGCATTCGTTCGGTCCGGGTTCACCGGGCCCGTCGAAGTCGTACTGCGGCTCCCCGGCGTGGAATCACAGCTACAGCATCGCCGCGCTGCGCGCCGGGCTGATCGCCCTGGCATTGCTGGCCGTGCTCGCGGTCATCGTCTTGTTCTGAACTACCGCATAGCGGGTATTCGCGTTCCGGCTCACAAGGGTCGTTCTTGCGGAGCGCGCGGTCATGGAGCAGGGTTGATAACGGCCGGCCGCCGCGAGGCGGCGCCGCGCGACTGAGCGTCAAGACGATAATCGAAGAAAGGAATGCCGTGGCTGAATACACCCTGCCCGACTTGGACTGGGACTATGCAGCGTTGGAACCGCACATCTCCGGGCAGATCAACGAGATCCACCACAGTAAGCACCACGCCACGTACGTCAAAGGCGTGAACGACGCTCTGTCCAAGCTCGAAGAGGCCCGCGCCAACGAGGACCACGCTGCGATCTTCCTGAACGAAAAGAATCTCGCCTTCCACCTGGGCGGCCACGTCAACCACTCGATCTGGTGGAAGAACCTGTCGCCGGACGGCGGTGACAAGCCGACCGGTGAACTGGCCGCCGCGATCGATGACGCCTTCGGATCCTTCGACCGCTTCCGCGCGCAGTTCAGCGCGGCCGCCAACGGGCTGCAGGGTTCGGGCTGGGCGGTCCTGGGCTACGACACCCTGGGCAGCCGGCTGCTGACCTTCCAGCTCTACGACCAGCAGGCCAACGTTCCGCTCGGCATCATCCCCTTGCTGCAGGTCGACATGTGGGAACACGCCTTCTACCTGCAGTACAAGAACGTCAAGGCGGACTACGTCAAGGCGTTCTGGAACGTCGTCAACTGGGCGGACGTGCAGAAGCGGTACGAGGCCGCGACGTCGAAAACCCAGGGCCTTATTTTCGGCTGACTTCATTTCGATCGGCGGGGGCGTCGCGCGTTGCGCGGCGCCCCAGTCGTTTGTCCGGCCCTCGCTCGACCGCGTGAGTAGGTCTGCGCCGCTGACCGTGTCGTGTTGCACGGCGCCTAAACCGCAGGCATGCTTAATTATTCGGACTTGCCAGTGTGGTTGTTCCAAGCGGAGTCATCGCGCGGAGGTCGAGATGGAAACTGGGTCGGACGGGCCTATCGGGGTGTCCCCGTTCCATTCTCGTGGTGCCTTGAAGGGGTTCGTGATCTCCGGGCGGTGGCCCGACTCGACCAAGGAATGGGCCCAGCTCCTCATGGTCGCCGTCAGAATCGCGTCGCTGCCCGGATTGCTCTCGACCACAACGGTGTTCGGTGCGCGCGAAGAACTTCCGGACGAACCTGCGCCCGGCACGGTTGGCCTGGTGCTGGCCGAGGGCACGGTGTTCGGTGAATCCGCCATCCAGCCAGGCTATTTCGCGGAGCATCAGCCGCCGGCTCTGCTCATGTTGCACCCGCCGTCGGAAACCACGCCGTCACTGCCCGAATGCACCGGCGCGGCATCGGGATGCGTCTTGCTGCCGGGACTGCCCTATCTCGGACTCGAGCATCGTGCGGCCTGGGTGGAGGCCGAGGCCGACGGGACCATCACCTCGATGGTGAGCCGGGTCGGCGTCGACCCGATCAGCCACCCCGATACGGCGATACTGGCGATGCTGCTCGCCGCGTAGCGAAATGCCGGTTTGCGCCGCGCTTTCGCTGCCCGCGCGCGAATCGCGATTCGCCTTGCCCGACGCTGGCGTGACCGTCTGCACCCGCGCGGCCCGTTTCCGCAACCGCGGCCCCATAGACGCTGCGGCGCCGCAGAACCGTCGACGCAATCGGGACGCTACCAGCGGTATCCGGCTAAGTTAACGACGCCTCGACCACCGGCGGCCGGGGCCGCACGCCGGGCACGCGCGACCGTCGCGCAGGCGTTTTTCCAACTCGACAGCAAAGGATGGGCTAAATCGCCTCGGATCGTCGGCCCGTTGCGGAGCGATCGCCCAGCACGTTTCGGCATATTATCGCACCCGTCAGCGCGCGGTTCGCCCGCCACCTTGGAACGAACCTGCAATTCTGCGGATAACCTGTGAGTTCCAAGTATTTAGTGGACACCCCAGCGAATCAGTTAGACGCTCGTCAAGTGGGGAGTTGGCAAGCGTCAGCTATGCCGGTCGGGAATCCCTTGGGGTTTGCACCTGGTTACGGTCACCAAGCCTCGCTACCATGATCAGCAAATACACCTAGGTAATAGTTCACTTCTACAGCCCAGTGGAGGTCATATCAATGAGCACGACGTTCGCTGCTCGCCTGAATCGCCTGTTCGACACGGTGTATCCCCCGGGACGCGGGCCGCACACCTCCGCGGAAGTGATCGCGGCGCTCAAGGCGGAGGGCATAACGATGTCGGCTCCCTACCTCTCCCAGTTGCGTTCCGGCAACCGCACCAACCCGTCGACGGCGACCATGGCCGCTTTGGCCAATTTCTTCCGCATCAAGTCGGCGTACTTCACCGACGACGAGTACTACGAGAAGCTCGACAAGGAACTGTCGTGGTTGGCCACGACGCGCGACGACAATGTGCGCCGCATCGCGGTTCGCACGGCAGAGCTGTCCCCCGAGGCGCAGCGCGAGGTCATGGAGCGAGTCAACGAACTGCGCCGCGCCGAGCACTTAGACGCCTGACGTCCACGCCGGGCACCGGCCGTCGAGCCTGCCCTGGAGGGCTGCCGCCCGCCCATTCCGATTAGGGTTGGCTCAGCGGATCGCGCAACCGCGAGAGCGATAGACAACGATTGCCAGCGAGATCACCGGGAGGCGGCCGGGAATGGGCCTGTTCCGCAAGCGAAAGAGCCGCGCGACGCGTCGCGCCGAAGCCCGCGCGATCAGGGCCCGCGCGAAGCTCGAGGCCAAGCTGGCCGCGAAAAACGAGGTGCGCCGCGCCAAATCCGCTCAGCGGGCCGAGAGCAAGGCGCTGCGCGCGCAGATCAAGGCGCAACGGGACCGCGACCGCAACGCCCTGAAGGTCGCGGAGGCCGAACTCAAGGCCGTGCGGGAGGGCAAGATCTTCTCACCGACGCGGATCCGCCGGGTGCTGACGGTGTCCCGGTTGCTCGCGCCGATCCTCACGCCGCTCATCTACCGGGCGGCGGTCGCGGCCCGCGCGCTCATCGATCAGCGTCGCGCGGATCAACTCGGCATTCCGCTGGCGCAGATCGGCCAGTTCTCCGGTCACGGCGCCCAGCTGTCGGCCCGCATCGCGGGGGCGGAGAAGTCGCTGCGCACGGTGCAGGACAAGAAGCCCAAGGACGCCGAGACCAAGCAGTTCGTCTCCGCCATCGCCGAGCGGCTCAGCGACCTGTCGGCGGCGGTCACCGCCGCCGAGAACATGCCGGCCGCGCGCCGCCGGGCGGCCCACGCCGCGATCTCGACGCAGCTCGACGGGATCGAGGCGGATCTGATGGCCCGCCTCGGATTGAGCTGACCTCTCGCAGGAAAGGCGGCACTCCGGCATGCCCGTCCACCGCAGGTGGGTCTCACGCACGCTGACGGCGCTCGTTGCGGCGGCCGCCCTCTATCTCGGGTCGGCGGCCCAGCTGCCCGCCGCGTGGGCGCACGTGCACGCCAGCAGCGACAACGCGGTGCGCGGGGCCATGGCGATCGTCACGTTCCAGGTGCCCAACGAGTCGAACAACGGGGCGCTCACCACCGCGCTGACCGTCACCCTTCCCAACGTGCCGTCGGCGCGCACCGAAAGCCAGCCGGGCTGGACGGCCCGGCTCGACCGCGACGCCGCGTCGGGCACCGTGCGCTCGGTGACGTGGACCGCCGCCCTCACCGGCGGCATCGGGCCAGATCAATTCGCCCTGTTCCGGCTGTCGGTCAAGCTGCCCGACACCGACACCGTCAGCTTCCCCGCCGCGCAGAGCTACTCCGACGGAACCGTCGTGAAGTGGGATCAGCCGCCGCTGCCGGACGGGAGCGAGCCGGAGCACCCGGTACCCACGCTCACCCTCGCCACCGGACCGGCGGCACCGCACCAACACCACGGCTCCCCCGGCCCCGCGCCGACCGGGCCCACCGCCGCCGATAACACCGCCCGGCTGCTGGGCGGCGCCGCTCTGGTGGTCGCCGCCGCGGGCATCGCGATGGCACTGATCCGCCGGCGGGCATGAAGCGCCTGGTGGTTGGCGCGTGCGTCGGCGTCATGTTCCTGATCGCCACGTTGACCGCGCCGGCCGCGTCGGCCCACGCCACCCGCTTGGCCACCGATCCCGCAGCCGATGCAGCGCTGGCGACGGGCCCGCAGCGGGTGAGCGCCACGTTCAACGAGCAGTTGCAAACCACGTTCGCCGCCATGACGGTGGTCGGGCCCGACGGCAACGTGTGGTCCACGGGAGAGCCCACGGTGCAGGGCGCGGTGGTCGGCATCGCCCTGCGGCCACTCGGGCCGGCCGGAACGTACGCGGTGAACTACCGCGTCACCTCCGCCGATGGCCACGTGGTGTCCGGATCATGGTCGTTTCGGCTCACGGTGCCCGGCACCGGCACGCCCGGTCCCCCCGCGGCGGCCCCGGCGGGCGGCGGTACCGTCCCGGTCTGGCCGTTCGTGGCCGTCGCAGTGGCGCTCGTCGCCGGCGGCGCCTGGTGGGCGGCGCGGGGCAGGCGCTGAGTACGGCCAGCGAGGCGCCCCGACGCGTCCTGGCATGATAGGACCTTGAACCCGGTGAGCCAGGGGAACGACGACAGAGGAAGCTCAAGGAGCGGCCGCATGGCAGACCCGCAGGACCCAACCAACAGCGCACCTGACGCCGCCGGCATCCCGCCGGAGAAGACACCGCCCGCCAAGGCGGTGAAGAAGACCGCGAAAGCGCCCGCCAAGAAGGCCCCTGCGAAGAAGGCGCCCGCCAAGAAAGCGCCGGCCAAAAAAGCACCCGCCAAGAAGGTGCCGGCCAAGAGCGCCGAACCGGCGCCCCCAAAGCCACCCGAACGCCCGGCCGAGCAGCCGCTCGACGTCGCACAGCGGGCCGAAAGCAACGGCGACCTCACGGCCGCCGCCAAAGATGCTGCCGCGCAGGCGAAATCCACCGTGGAGGCCGCCAACAATCCCGTCGCTCCCGCGATCGCCGGTCCTGCGGCGGGTCAGTCCCCGGTGCCCCTGATCGTTGCCCTGGCCGTCAGCCTGCTGGCCATCCTGCTCATTCGCCAGCTGCGTCGCCGCTGAACGGCGGACGTCTAACGTGTCAGAAGTGACGGTGTCATTCCGGCCGACGGCCGACCTCGTAGACAGCATCGGTCCCGACGTACGCAGCTGCGACGTGCAATTCCGCCAGTTGGGCGGCCGGACCGAATTCGCCGGCCCGATCAGCACCGTGCGGTGTTTTCAGGACAACGCGCTGCTGAAATCGATCCTCTCGGAGCCCGGCGGCGGCGGGGTTCTGGTCATCGACGGCCACGGTTCCCTGCACACCGCTCTGGTCGGCGACGTCATCGCCGAGTTGGCCCGTACCAACGGCTGGGCCGGGCTGATCGTCAACGGCGCCGTGCGCGACTCGGCCACGCTGCGGGGCATGGACATCGGCATCAAGGCGTTGGGTACCAATCCCCGCAAGAGCACCAAGACCGGTGCCGGCGAGCGCGACGTCGACGTCACGCTGGGCGGGGTGACGTTCACCCCGGGCGAGATCGCCTACAGCGACGACGACGGAATCGTCGTCGTCGCCGCAGACTGACGCGCTAAACGGCCACCGGGGCAGGCTTTTTCGCGAACTTCAAGCCTTCATCGTCGACCCTGCCGCGCCGGATCGTGCGCATGTCGAAGAAGTAGTTCTGCTTGAGCCGCCACGGCGCCCGCGACCCCGACTTCGGCAGCAGGTGCATCGACCGCCGGAAGTAGCCGGGAGTGAAGTCCATGAACGGCAGCTCGTCGACATCGCTGCCCGGGTGCTGCGGCTCGACGAAGTCAAAGCCGTTGGCGTCCATGTAGTTCAGCAATCGGCACACGAACTCCGAGACCAGGTCGGCCTTCAGCGTCCAGGACGCGTTCGTGTACCCGAAGGTGATCGCGAAGTTGGGCACACCGGAGAACATCAGCCCCTTGTAGGTCATCAACGAGGTCAGGTCGATGTCCTGGCCGTTGCGGGTCGGCTTCACCCCGCCCAGCAACTGCATGTTCAATCCCGTTGCGGTGACGATGATGTCGGCCGACAGCTCCTCACCCGAGGTGAGCTTGATGCCCGTCTTGGTGAACCGGTCGATGGTGTCGGTGACGACGTCGGCCTTGCCGTGCCGGATGGTCCGGAAGAAGTCGCCGTCGGGGGCCAGGCACAGCCGCTCGTCCCAGACGTTGTAGCGCGGACCGAAGTGCTTTTCGACGTCGTAGCCCTCCGGCAGGCGTCGCTGCGCCATCGTCATCAACGTCTTGCGCATGTAGCCCGGGGCCTTGCGGGACAGCTGGTACTGGAAAGTGCTGAACGCGATGGCCTTCCAGCGGTTGGCCATGTGCGCGAGGCGCTCGGGCAACAGCCGGTTGGCCTTCTCGGCGAACGGATCGACCCCGGGCAGCGACCCGATGTAGGTCGGCGAGCGCTGCAGCATGGTCACGTGGCCGGCGCCCGAGTTCACCAGGGCGGGAATCAGGGTGATCGCGGTGGCACCGGATCCGATCACGACGATCCGCTTGCCCGCGTAGTCGAGGTCCTCCGGCCAGTGCTGCGGGTGGACGATGGTGCCGCCGAAGTCCTCGGAGCCCGGGAAGGTCGGCGAGAACCCCTCGTCGTAGTTGTAGTAGCCGGTGCAGGCGAACAGGAACGAGCACGTGATCTCGCTTTGCCGGCCGTCACTCTCGACGGTCACGGTCCAGCGGTTGTCGTTGTCGGACCAGTCGGCGGCCACCACCCGGTGGCGGTAGCGGATCTTCGGCTCGATCTTGTTCTCGACGGCGGTCTCCTTGATGTAGGCCTTGATCGAGGCCCCGTCGGCGATGGACTTCGCCGAGCGCCAGGGCTTGAACCGGAAGCCCAGGGTGAACATGTCCGAGTCCGACCGGATGCCCGGGTACTTGAACAGGTCCCAGGTTCCGCCGAGGTCGGCGCGGCGTTCGAGGATGGCGTAGCTCTTTGTCGGGCAGCGTTCCTGCAGGTGCCAGGCCGCGCTCACGCCGGAGATGCCGGCGCCGACGATGAGGACGTCGAGGTGCTCAGTCATGAAGCCAACGCTATCAACACCGTGTTGAGCCAGTCAACACCGTGTCGAAACTCTCAACAGCGTGTAAAGTAGCGGCCGTGACTACCGTCGGTTCCGCCCGCACCCACCGGGGCAGGCGTTCGGCGCGCCCGTCAGGCGACGACCGTGAACTGGCCATCCTGTCCACCGCCGAACAACTGCTGCGGGAGCGCCCGCTCGCCGACATCTCCGTCGACGACCTGGCCAAGGGTGCCGGCCTGTCCCGGCCGACGTTCTACTTCTATTTCCCGTCCAAGGACGCGGTGCTGCTCACCCTGTTCGAACGGGTCATCATGCAGGCCGACTCCGCGCTTCAGACCATGGTCGCCAACCCGCCCGCCGACCTGAAAGCGTTGTGGCGCATCGGGATCAACGTGTTCGTCGAGACCTTCGGGGCGCATCGCGCGGTGTCACTGGCCGCCGACGCGGCGCGCAGTAACAAGGACGTCGACGACCTGTGGTCGCGCTTCATGCAGAAGTGGGTGGACCACATCACCACCGTGATCGAAGCCGAGCGCGCCCGCGGCGCGGCGCCGGTGACGCTGCCGGCCCGCAACCTGTCCGCGGCGCTGAACCTGCTCAACGAGAAGGTCATGCTCAGCTCGTTCGCCGACGCGCGGCCCTCGGTGCCCAGCGAGCAGTTACTTGACACGCTGGTGCACATCTGGGTCAGCAGCGTCTACGGCGACGCCTGCTGAAACTCAGCTGTCGGCGCCCTGTGCGAACATATGTTCGTGCGGTGCGATGCGTCCATCCTGCACGCGGACCTGGATTCCTTCTACGCGTCCGTCGAGCAGCGCGACGACCCCACCCTGCGGGGCCGACCGGTGATCGTGGGCGGCGGTGTGGTGCTGGCCGCGAGCTACGAGGCCAAGGCCTACGGCGTGCGCACGGCCATGGGCGGGTCGCAGGCGCGGCGGTTGTGCCCGCACGCCGTGGTGGTGCCGCCGCGGATGAGCGCCTATTCGCGCGCCAGTGACGCGGTCTTCGAGGTGTTCCGCGACTGCTCCCCGATCGTCGAGCCGCTGTCGGTGGACGAGGCCTTCCTCGACGTCGGCGGGCTACGTCGGGTCAGTGGCCCGCCGGTCGCGATCGCCGAGCGGTTGCGCGCGGACGTGCGCGAGCGCGTCGGGCTGCCGATCACCGTCGGCGTCGCGCGCACGAAGTTCCTCGCCAAGGTCGCCAGCCAGGAGGCCAAGCCCGACGGGCTGTTGATGGTGCCGCCCGACCAGGAGCTGGCCTTCCTGCGGCCGCTGCCGGTGCGCCGGCTCTGGGGTGTGGGCGCGGTAACCGCCGAGAAGCTGCGTGCGCACGGCATCGTGACGGTCGCCGACGTCGCCGAGCTCAGCGAGTCCGCGCTGGGTTCCATGGTGGGCGGGGCGATGGGCCGCCAGTTGTACGCCCTGTCCCGCAATATCGACCGCCGCCGGGTGACCACCGGTGTCCGTCGCCGGTCTGTCGGCGCGCAGCGAGCGCTGGGTCGCGCCGGAAACACCCTGTCCGCCAACGAGATCGACGCCGTCGTGGTCAATCTGATCGACCGCATCACCGGCCGCATGCGCGCCGCCGGACGCACCGGCCGCACCGTGGTGCTGCGGCTGCGCTTCGACGACTTCGGCCGGGCGACCCGATCGCGCACCCTGCCGTGGGCCACGTCATCGACGGCGCCCCTGCTGGCCACCGCGCGCGGGCTGGTCGCGGACGCGGCGTCGCTGATCGCCCAGCGCGGCCTGACGCTCATCGGCTTCGCCGTGTCGGGCATCGACCGCAGCGGCTCCCAGCAGCTGATGCTGCCGTTCGGCGGCGATACCAATCGACTCGCCATCGACGCGGTGATCGACCGCGTGCGGGATCGGTACGGCAAGTCCGCCCTGACGCCCGCGGTTTTGGTCGGCCGCGATCCGGGTATAGAGATGCCGCACCTACCCGACTGACCCGTTTTCGGTGTTTATTCTAATTATTGTCTGCCACAACACTTTTCGATGATTTGAGGTTCATTTGAATCGGCGTTGCGACGCCGGTTGTGCGGCGGCCCGATTGCTAGGCTGGCGAAAACCCGACCTCGAAAGTGAGCAATTGAATCCGATGCCGCCGCAGCAATCCCGCGACACCGGCCTGCCCCACGAGGGTCTCGTGCTTGGTTACAGCGCGTTACTCGCCCTATCCGCGGGCTTCGTCAACGCCGTGGCACTGCTGATTTTGGCGGTGCCCGTTGGCAATCTGACGGGGATCACCACGCAGCTGGGCATGCACACCGCCAACCCGTGGCTGTACGAAGGCCACGTGCTCGGCGCGATTTTTCTAGGCTTCCTGACGGGAGCGACCATCGCCGGGGCGATCCTCGCACCCACCGATGGTCTTGCCGGCCCACGCCATGCCGCCGTGCTCTTCCTCGAGGCAGGCTTGCTGGTGCTCGCCGCGGCCGGGGTCGAGGAGACCGTCGTCAGGGCACAGATCAACGCCCTCGGCATCGAGCAGACCGCGGTGCAGGCGCTGCTCGCCGCCGCGGCGCTCGGTCTGCAAAACGGGATGACGTCGAGCTTTCGCGGAATGGCGATCCGCACCACGCACTTCACCGGAACGGTCACCGACCTCGGGCTGATCCTCGGTCGCAGCCGGCTACACGGAATCAAGAACTGGAAAACGGCGATACTGGCGACGACCCTGGTGTTATTCGTCGGCGGCGGCGTGGCCGGGATCGCGTTCGGGGCTCAGCTGGGGGGTTACGCGTTGCTCATCCCGGCCGCGACCTGCGCGACGGTCGGCGCCGCCAACCTGCTGCAGGGCGCCGGACGCAGCGACGACGCACCGGTTCCCCAGGACGCCGAACCGGTGCAGGTCTGAGCGGCGGCTCAATTGGCGGTCCACTCCAGCAGCCGCTCGGCGGGCCAGGTGTTGACGATCCGGTCGACGGGCACGCCCGCGTCCAGCGCGCGCTGGGCGCCATAGCCGAGGAAATCCAGCTGACCGGGCGCGTGCGCGTCGGTATCGATGGTGAACACACAGCCGATCTCCAGCGCCAGGTTCAGCAGCCGGCTGGGCGGATCGCGCCGCTCGGGGCGGGAGTTGATCTCCACCGCCGTGCCGTGGTCGCGGCACGCGGTGAACACCGCCTCGGCGTCGAACTTGGATTCCGGCCGGATGCCGCGATTCCCGGAGACCAGCCGGCCGGTGCAGTGCCCCAACACGTCGGCGTGCGGGTTGGCCACCGCCCGCAGGATCCGCCGGGTCATCGCGGGCGCATCCATCGACAGCTTGGAGTGCACGCTGGCCACCACCACGTCGAGGCGCTCGAGCAGCTCGGGTTCCTGGTCGAGGCTGCCGTCGTCGAGGATGTCGACCTCGATCCCGGTGAGGATGCGCATCGGCGCGAACTTCTCCCGCAGGCCGTCGATCACGTCGAGCTGCTTGCGCAACCGCTCGGGTGAGAGCCCGTTGGCGATGGTCAGCCGCGGCGAATGGTCGGTCAACGCGCAGTACTCGTGGCCCAGCGCCGCCGCGCTGGCCATCATCTCCTCGATCGGCGCCGAGCCGTCCGACCAGTTGGAGTGCAGATGCAGATCCCCGCGCAGCGCGGAACGGATGTCACCGCCGCCGAGATCCTCGGCACTGGAACGCAATTCGACGAGAAGATCGGGTTCGCGGCCGGACCACGCCTGGTCGATGACCTTGGCGGTCTTGGGGCCGATCCCCGGCAAGGACTGCCAGCTGTTGGCCTGGCCGTGCCGCTCGCGGGTCGCGTCGTCGAGGCCCTCGATGATGTCGGCCGCATTGCGGTAAGCCATCACGCGCCGGGGGTCGTGGCGGCTGCGGTCCTTGAAATAGGCGATCTGCCGTAACGCCGCTACCGGATCCATGACTCCAGTGTGCCCGCGCGGTGATTGCGAGCGCGGCGAAGCCGGGCGCAGCAGGTCACCGCACGATCTCCCCGCTTACAACAGCTGCCCGGCGACGAATCCGGCGAGCAGCACGCTGAATCCGCCGATCTCCCCGGCGATCAGCGCCGCCATCGCCAGCACGAGACGCCCGTCGGCGTTTTCGAACTGGTTGACGGTGTCGCGGCGCGCGCCGTGGCTGATGTAGGCGGCGATGGCGGCCACGAAGAAGAAGACGACCACCCCCGCCGCCGTCAGGTTCACCCAGACCGGCCAGGCGCTCAGTT
>NZ_LZKY01000375.1:0-30323 GCF_001673055.1 Mycobacterium sp. 1245801.1 | reverse complement strand
GTCGCACAGGTCGGGGGCCCGCAGCCGGGCGTCGAGCTGGTCGGGCCGCGCGGAGGTGGCGATCAGGGCGACGCCCTCGCTGGCCACCGCGGTACGCAGCTCGCCGAGGATCAGCGAGGCCACCGGCTCGGCGGTGGCCGGCAGCAGGGCGTCGACGTCGGTGATCAGCAGCACCCCACCGCCGTCGCGGACCGTCTGCACCGCCGACGCCACGGCCTTGAGCCGGTCCTCGGCGGCCAGCGCGCCGACCTCCGGGCCGTCGAGCGTGACCAGCCTGCGGTCGCCGGACACCGCGCGCACCAGGGTCACCTTGCCCACACCGGCCGGGCCCGACACCAGCACCCCGAGGTTGGCGCCCGCACCCAGCGTCTTGAGCAGATGCGGTTCGTCGAGCGCGAGCTTGAGCCACTCGACCAGCTTGGCGGCCTGGGGCTGGGTGCCCTTGAGTTCCTCGACGACCATCTCCGGCCTGGCGACCTCGACCGATATCCGCGACGAGGTTCTGGCACCGGACGGAACGCCGGTGCCCCAGGTGACGAGCGTGTTGGGCTGCACGCTCACCGGCCCGTCGGGGTCGACGCCGGTGACGGTCAGCAGCTCCGAGGTCCAGCTGATACCGACCGCGGTGGCCAGCGCGCGGGTGGCCTCGGACGTCGAGGTGCCCGGGCCCAGGTCGCGGGGCAGCAGCGAGACGGCGTCGCCCACGGTAATCACCTTGCCCAGCAAGGCTCGTCGCAGCGTGACCGGCGTGATCGACTGGGTGGCCAGCGTCGAGCCGGCCAGCGTCACCGACCGCGCGCCGTAGACGGTGACCGCGCCGACGACCACCGGGGTGCCCTCGCGCAGACCCGCGTTGGACAGCGTCACGTCGTCGAGCAGCACGGTGCTGACCGGGGTGTCCGGGCCGGCCAGGCCGGCCACCGCCGCCGTGGTCCGTGACCCGATCAGCGATACCGCGTCCCATTCCCGAATGCCCAGCGCGGCAATGGCATTCGGATGCAAGCGGATGACACCGCGGCGAGAGTCCACCGCGGAGGTGTTCAGCCGAGCGGTCAGGGTGAGCTGACGGGCCGGGCCCGAGTCGTCGCCGGAGCGACTCACGGCAGGCGCCTGCCCGGCTTGCGCAGGCCCAGCCGCGCCACCGACCGGCGGTTGGGCTGTGCCCGGCGGATCGCCCGCCGCGCCGCGCGGCGCTGCTTGGGTTCGTCGTCCCACGCCTCCGGGTGCGCGGCCAGCCAGCGCGAGTTGCGGATGGCGAACGGCACGTGGCACAGATAGGCGACGATGAGCACCCAAATCAACACGTAGGGCGCCAGCACGGCCGCCGCCGCGCAGATCGCCAGGACCGCCAGCAGGGGCGCCGCCCAGCTCGGCGGCACGGCGACCGCGTGCATCTTGCGCATCGGGATCTTGCTGACCATCAGGATCGACGTCCCGGTGATCCAGATGCACAGAAACAGCGGCGACGTCCACCAACCGTCGCCGAACTGCAGCTTGAGTCCGATCAGGCCGATCATCGAGATCGCGCCCGCCGGCGCGGGCATGCCGACGAAGAACTCGTGCGCGTAGGCCGGCTGACTGCCGTCGTCCTGCAAAGCGTTGAAACGTGCCAGCCGCAGCACCACACACACCGCGTAGAGCAGGATCACCACCCAGCCGGCCGGTGACTTGGTCAGCAGCGTCACGTAGAGGACGATCGCCGGGGTCACGCCGAAGTTCACCGCGTCGGCCAGCGAGTCGATCTGCTCGCCCATCCGCGACTGGGCGTCCAGGATGCGGGCCACCCGCCCGTCGAGCCCGTCCAGGATCGCGGCCGCGGCGATCAGCGCCATCGCGGCCTTGGGCTGGTGTTCGAGGGCGAACCGGATCGAGGTCAACCCCGCACAGACCGAGAGCACCGTCATCGCGCTCGGCAGGATCTGCAGGTTGACCGCCGGCCGCCCGCGCGGCTTGCTGATCATGGCAGCTCGGCCAGCACGGTCTCGCCGGCGATCGCGCGCTGACCGACCTTGACCAGCGGTTCGGAGCCCGCCGGCAGGTAGGTGTCCAGCCTGGACCCGAACCGGATCAGGCCGTAGGTATCACCGATCGACAGCTTGTCCCCGACGTGCGCGTCGCAGATGATGCGCCGGGCCAGCAGCCCGGCGACCTGCACCGCGACGACGTCCGCGCCGCTGGGTGTGCGGATGTGCAGGCTGGTGCGTTCGTTCTCGGTGCTCGCCGCGGCCAGGTCGGCCGAGCCGAACCGGCCAGGCCGGTGCTGCACGGCGATCACCTCGCCGCTGACCGGCGCGCGCTGCACGTGGGCGTCCAGCAGCGACAGGAAGATGCTGACCCGCGGCAGCGGCGCGTCGCCCATGCTCAATTCGGCGGGCGGGGTGGCGAAGTCGATCACGCAGATCTCGCCGTCGGCGGGCGCGACGATCGCGCCGGGCCGGGCCGGCGGCACCCGAGGGGGGTGACGGAAGAAGCCGGCGCAGGCGCCGGCGGCCAGCAGGCCCGCCCGTCGCACCCATCGGTGCCTGCGGCCGACCAGGGCCAGCGCCAGCCCGGCGCCGATGAACGGTCGGCCGGCCGGATGCACCGGCGGGACGGCGGAACGCACCAGTTCCAGTGCGTGTTGCGGGCTGAAGCCCGGGTCTTGAGCGGAGGGGCCGACAGTGCGGGGGCGGCGTGCCACGCGGCCATCTTACGGAGCCCGCGACTGATTCGTGGACGCCCGCAGGGGGAACGCCCACGTTCGACATGCAATCGCACAGCGCCGATCGAACGGCACTACGAGTGCGCCGCGCGAAAGTGGCGGTCACCGCCGTCTTCCTCGCGCACGGGCTGGTGTTCTCGTCCTGGGCCGCCCACATTCCGCACGTCAAGGCGGGGCTCGGCCTGTCCGACGCGGCGCTCGGAACGGCGCTGTTCGGCGCGCCGCTGGGCTCGGTGGTGGCCACGGCGGTCAGCCACTGGGCGCTGCCCCGCTGGGGGAGCCACCGGCTGATCCCGGTCACCGTGGCCGGCTACGCCGCGGCCGGCACGACCGTGGGCCTGGCCCGGTCCGCGGCCGCGCTGTTCGCGGCGCTGGCCTTGTGGGGGCTGTTCCAGGGGGCGCTGGACGTCGCGATGAACACCCAGGCCGGCACGGTCGAGCGGCTCGCCGGGACCCCGATCATGGCGCGCTTCCATGGCATGTGGAGCCTCGGGGCGCTGGCGGGGGCGGTGATCGGCGCGGTCTGCGTCAGCGCGGGCGTCGGCCTGACCGTCCAGTTGACGGCGCTCGGGCTGGCGGTCCTGATCGTGGTGGAAACCCTGACCCGTCGCCTGATCCCCGACGCGGCCGAGACGGCGGCGCCGACGGGCCACGCGGAAGGCGACCGGGCCTGGATGACGCCGACCGTGGCGATCCTGGCGGCCGTGGCGTTCGCCTCGTTCCTGTGCGAAGGCGCCGCCACCGACTGGTCGGCCAACTATTTGCGCAACGTCGTCGGCGCCGGCCCGAGCGTCGCCGCGGTGAGCTACGCCGGCTACACGTGTGCGATGGTCGTCACCCGGTTCGGCGCACCGCGGCTGCACGCGCGGGTGCCCAGTCGCCGGCTGCTGCCGGGGCTGGCGCTGATGGCCGTCGTGGGCATGAGCGTGACGCTGGCGACCGCCAACGCCTGGATCGGCGTGCTCGGTTTCGCGGCGCTGGGCGCCGGCGTTGCGCTGCTGGTGCCGACCGCGTTCAGCGCGGCCTACGGCGCCAGCGGCGCCGGATCGGCGATCGCTATCGTGGCCGCCACCGGCTGGCTGGGATATCTGCTCGGGCCGCCGCTGATCGGGCACCTGTCCGGCCGGGTGGGGCTGTCGGCGGCGTTGGTCACCATTCCGGTGATGATGGCGATCGTCGGCATCGCCATCCGCTGCACCCCGGCTTTCGACAAGGCCGACGAGTTCCATCGGGACGTGGCCACGCCCGCCGGCTAAGCCTGATTGCCCGCCTCCTCCTCACCCCCCAGCGCGGGCTGCATCGTCGCCGAGCTAGGCCTGATTGCCCGCCTCCTCCTCACCCCACTGCGCGGGCTGCATCGTCGCCGAGCTAGGCCTGATTGCCCGCCTCCTCCTCACCCCACTGCGCGGGCTGCATCGTCGCCGAGCTAGCGCTGAGGGCCCGCCGCCTCCTCACCCCCCTGCGCGGGCTGCATCGTCGCCGAGCTAGGCCTGATTGCCCGCCTCCTCCTCACCCCACTGCGCGGGCTGCATCGTCGCCGAGCTAGGCCTGATTGCCCGCCTCCTCCTCACCCCACTGCGCGGGCTGCATCGTCGCCGAGCTAGCGCAGATCCCAGACCTGCAGCTGGGTCCCCTCGGGCACCTCGACCACGTCCTCGGGGATGTCCAGCAGCCCGTTCGCCGACGCCAGCCACCGCAGGTGATGCGAGGCGGGGGGCCCGTAGCTGGTGACCGTGCTGGCGTCGTCTCCCAGCACCGCGCGGCGGAATTGGCGCTTGCCGCGCGGCGAGGTCAGCGACTCCGCGAGCACCGCGGTGCGAAGCGGACGGTCCGGATCCGGCAGGCCCATGGCCCTGCGCAGCGCCGGACGGATGAACACCTCGAAGGACACCAGCGCGCTGACCGGGTTGCCGGGCAGCGTGACGATCGTCGCGCCGGCCACCCGTCCCACGCCTTGCGGCATGCCCGGCTGCATGGCGACCTTGACGAATTCCACGCCCTGGTCGCCCTCCCGCCCGAAGGCGTCCTTGACCACCTCGTAGGCGCCGGCGCTGACGCCGCCGCTGGTGATGATCAGGTCGGCGTCACCGGCGTATCGGTCGATGATCGAACTGAACTGGGCCACTTCGTCTTCCGCGGTCGCCACGCCGACCAGCTCGGCGCCTGCATCCCGAACGGCGCCGGCCAGCATGATCGAGTTGGACTCGTAGATCTGCCCGGGCCGCAGCGCGGTGCCCGGCGTCACCAGCTCCGAACCGGTCGAGATCACCAGCACCCGCTGGCGCGGAATCACCCGCAACTCGGCGATGCCCAGCGCCGCCGCCAAGCCGAGCACCGCCGGCGTCACGACCTGACCCTGGCGCAAGACGGTGGTGCCGGGCGCGACGTCCTCGCCCGCGCGCCGGATGTGCCTGCCCGCCTCCCGTGGCGCGCGGATCGACACGACGTCCACGCCGCCGTCCGTGTCCTCCACCGGCACGACTGCCGTCGCCCCGGCCGGCAGCGGCGCGCCCGTCATGATCCGGTGGGCCGTACCGGGCTGCAGCGTCAGTTCGTCGGTGCGCCCGGCCGGAATGTCCTCGGCGACGGGCAGCACCACCGGGTGTTCGGGCGTGGCGGTCGACGTGTCCTCGGCACGCACCGCGTAACCGTCCATCGCCGAGTTGTCGAAGACTGGCAACGCCAGCTGCGCCACCACGTCCTCGGCCAGCACCAGGCCCTGGGCCTCGGCGAGCGGGACCGCGACCGGCGGCCGGGCACGAATCAACTCGCTGACAACCCGCTGATGTTCGGCGACTGAGCGCATCGGAGCCATTATCTCCCGGGTCAGACGGGGAAGCGGACGCCGGTGAGTTCTTCGGAGACGGCCCACAGCCGGCGCTGCAGCTCCTCGTCGTGGGACTGGGCGCTGGACTCGACCAGCTTCGGGCGGCCCCGCTGTTCGAGGAATCCCGATGGGCCGAAGTACTGCCCGCCCTGAACGGCCGGATCGGTGGCGGCTCGCAGCGTCGGCAACGCGCCCATGGCCGGGCTCTGGAACAGCAGCGGCCCCAGCACGGCCTTCACCGGCCGGAAGACGCCCGGCAGGTTGCGGGCCAGCTCGGTGTTGGAGCCGCCGGGATGCGCGGCGACGGCGATGGTCTTTGCGTCGGGGTTGGCCGCCAGCCGTCGCTGCAGCTCGTAGGTGAACAGCAGGTTGGCCAGCTTGGACTGCCCGTAGGCGGCGATCCGGTCGTAGCGGTGTTCCCACTGCAGGTCGTCGAAATGGATCGCGGCCCGCAGCCGGTGCCCGAGGCTGCTGACCGTCACCACCCGCGAATCCCGCACCCCCAGCAGGTTTTCCAGCAGCAGCCCGGTCAACGCGAAGTGGCCCAGGTGGTTGGTGCCGAACTGCAATTCGAAACCGTCCTGGGTGACCTGCTTGGGCGTCCACATCACGCCCGCGTTGTTGATCAGCAGGTCGATGCGGGGGTACGCCGCACGCAGCGCGTCGGCGGCCGACCGGATCGCGTCCAGCGAGGTCAGGTCCAGCTGTTGCAGCGTGACATCTACTTTCCCGCGCCCTTGGCCGCCTGCGGCGACGATGCGCGACAGCGCCGCGTTGCCCTTCTCGAGATTGCGCACCGCCAGCACGACGTGGGCGCCGCGATAGGCCAGCACGGCGGCCGTCTCATACCCGATGCCGGTGTTGGCGCCGGTGACGACGACGACGCGGCCGCTTTGATCCGGGACATCGCCCTCCGACCAGTTGCGGTTCTCTTTGTCGTTGGAAGCCATGGCCCAAAACATACTCATCGACGATCGAGGGCGTCGTGTCGGGCGACGGGCATTCGACGGTTCCGGCCGTGGGCCTGCGATGAAAAACCGTTATCCCGACAGCGATTTCCGCCGGATTCGCCACCCGCGCGGGTTTGTCAGGCCGTCGGGGTCGATCCCATCTGGCGGCGCAGCCAGGCGATGATCTTCGGCACCACCTCGGGCGCTTTGCTCATCGCGACGTGGCCGGTGCCCTCGACCAGGTGCACCTCGGTGTCGCGGCGGCCCCGGAAGTCTAAAGTGTCGGATTGCGGGACGAAATAGTCGTCGGCGCCGTTGATCACCAACATCGCCGAATTAGTTTGCTGGGCAAGCAGATCCGCGCGATTCAGGCGTTCCATTCCGGCGCTGAGCTGATCGAGGGTGGGGGAGTGGTCCCACTGCATCGCGTTGCCCAGGATGTCGTGCATGCCGTAGGGCAGTTTCGCGAGATTGTCGGGACCGAAGGCGGCGACCACGGGACCGCCGAGATCGATTGCGGCATCGACGATTCCGGACAGTCCCGACATCGCGGCGAAGTTGCCGCCGAACGATGCGCCGAAGTGCGCGACCCGGCCGTCGCCCAGCGTCCGGGCGTGGCGGGCGAGCCCGCGGATCACGTCGTCGGCGTGTTGGTCGAGCGGGATCGCGGTTTCGCCCGTGCCGGGATGGTCGAAGGCCATGGTGGTCACGCCCGCGCCCTGGGTGAATGCGACCCACCACGGGTGGATGTCCATCTTCCAGGTGTCCACGCCGCCGCTGGCGATCAGCACCGGACGGGCGGCGTAGTCACCGTCGGCCGAATACAGGTGCACCGGCACCTCGACGGACCCGTCACGGTAGGCGACGGTGAGGATGCGCCGTTCGAAGTGCACCGGGAAATCGCCGGCCGCCAACTGGAACTGCTCGAGCTGGTGCTGCATCGCTTTGGCCCGCGCCGCGTCGGTGAGGCAGGGAAACTTTGCGCACCCGTAGACCAGCGACGCCATCCGATGTTCGGTTCGCTCGGCGTATTCGCTTGCCAGCGAAGACCATTCATAGACCCAGCCGCCGGGCGCATCGGCCCACATGTCGTCGACGGCCGCGCGGACCCGCTCGATGTCCTCGCGCGGGATCCCGAACTTCGCGAACTGCTCGGTGCGGTCGTCGAACATGGCCGACGCGTCGATGTCGTAGGTGTACATGGTGGCCAGCTCCTCATTTTCACGGCCCGTTGAGACTAGTCTCACGCTACGGTGAAACTAGTCTCAACGCAAGGGGAAATTCACGCTATGATGAAACTCATGCCGAAGAGGTCGACCACGCCCGGCCCGCGCGATGAGCGCGGCGTGCTGGCCGCGCGGATCGTGGCCGCGGCCCGCGTCGAATTCGCCGAACACGGCTGGGCGGGCACCACCATCCGCGCGATCGCCCGGGCCGCCGACGTCGATCCCGCGCTGGTCTACCACTACTTCGGGTCCAAGGAGAAGCTGCTCGACGCGGCGACGAACCCGCCGCAGAAGTGGCTCGACGACGTCGCCAAGGTCTGGGTTACGCCGGTCGAACAACTCGGCGCCGCCGTGCTGGAGCTAATGCTGGCCAGCTGGGACGACGAGGAGATCGGGCCGACGTTGCACGCCATCCTGCAGACCGCGGCGCACGAACCGACCACCCGCGAAAAGCTACGACGCGTCGTCGCCGGCAGCCTGATGGGCGTCGCACAGCTCGGGGTCGACGAAGACGAGCGCCTTGTCCGCAGCGGCCTGATCGCGTCGCAGACGATCGGCCTGGCCCTGATGCGCTACGTCTGGAAGATCGAGCCCCTCGCGTCGATGACGAACGAGGAAATGCTCGCGGCGATCACGCCCAACCTGCAGCGCTACGTCGACGGCGACCTGACGGGCGCGACGTAGCGCCGGCCCGGCGTGCGCGGTACGCGGGGCCGCCGTGTCATCGCGGGCGGTGCGAGCGACAGGCGTGCCCGGGCGCGATCGCGCAACCCTCGCCCGCCCCGTTGATAGCCGCTGACCCGGGTGCCGCGTTCGTGTACGGCGACCGGCGCTGGTGGGCGCGGCCGAAAGTCCGGTGTGCTCCGGGGTTTTGGGCGTTTGACGCGCAGGCTGATCATCACCGGGGCGCTCATCGACCAATCGATCCGTTGCCGCATCCAGGCCGCGGCCCGTTTCGACGGCTTCCTCGTTCGCACGGCCACACCCTACGCCCATCGGTCCCGTGGCCGGCGGCGCCATCAGAAACGTTACGGCGGAACAAATTTCGCGTTAATGCAAGGGTTTACTGCACCCAGAAATTATCGTGCCGGATGAACCATTCGCGGCGCTCGTCGTCGGTCATATCCGCCAGGGCCGCAAAGCCTTCGAAGTACGCCTCGCGCGGCGCGCCGGGCGCGAACAGCATCAGAATCGATGCCGGTTCGTTCGCCTCGTTGCGAAAACCGTGGACGCCCCCGGGTGGCACGTAGAGGAAGTCACCCTGGTGACCGTCCGTCCACTCGGTGCCGTCGTAGAGCTTCATCGTCCCGGACAGGACGAAGAACGCCTCGGACATGGCGCGGTGAAAATGTGCCGGGGGACCGCCACCGGCCGGCGCGATGTCGACCCGGTAGAGGCCGTAATCGCCGGCGGTGTCCTGCTGGTTGGCCAGGTAGTGGTACTTGACGCCGGAGGTTTCGTAATCGGGTGGCTGATCGGCCCGCTTGAGCCAGGCGCTGATCTCCGGTTCGTCCTTGGTGTAGCGGGCTGGCGGGTAGGGCGGCACGACGAGGGACATGGTTCCAGTGTGCGCATAGCATCGCCGGTGTGAAGGGATCGAGCGCCGAAGATGTTCGCGTGCAACGGCTGCTGGACGCCGAAGACAAGGCCGGCCATCTGTTCGACGAGATCGAGCGGCGGGCCATGATCCGGCCCGGGTTGGGGGAAAAGGAACTCTCCGACCAGATCCACGACCTCGCCGGGGAGATGTTCGGGGTGACCCGGCACTGGCACCGGCGGATCGTGCGCGCCGGGGAGAACACGTTGCAGCCGTTCCAGGAACGCCCGCCGGACCGGATGATCGCCGACGACGACATCGTCTTTTTGGACCTGGGGCCGATCTTCGAGGAGTGGGAGGCCGATTTCGGGCGGACGTTCGTACTCGGTGACGACCCGCACAAGATCGCCCTTCGCGACGCCCTGCCACGGGTGTGGCAGGCCGGTCGCGACCACTTCGCGAGCAACCCCGAGATCACCGGCGCCGAGCTGTTCGACTACGTCGTCGGCGTGGCCCGCGCCGAGGGCTTCGAGTGGGGCAGCCATATCGCGGGCCATCTGATCGGCGAATTTCCGCACAAGAAGATCGCCGGCCGGGGCGTCCAGTGGTATGTCATGCCCGGGTCGAACAAGCCGATGCGCCGCACCGATCCGCGCGGGCGCATCTGTCACTGGATCCTCGAGATCCACCTCGTCGATCGCCCGCGCGGTTTCGGCGGCTTTTACGAGCAGCTGCTCGATCTGGGCTAAACGGCGTACTTCACCCCGGTCAGTTCCTCCGACACCGTCCACAACCGGCGCTGCCGTTCGGCATCGTGCGACTTGACGCTGGATGTCACCACCTTCGGGCTGCCCTGCATCTCGCCGATGCCGTCCGGTCCGAAGTACTGGCCACCGAGCACGCCCGGGTCGGTGCCGGCGCGCAACTGCGGCAGCGCGCCCGCGGCCGCGGCCTGCGAGATCAGGCCGAACACCGGAGTCACGACCCGGTCGACGAGCGGCGGAAGGTTGCGCGTCAGTTCGGTGCGCGAGCCGCCGGGGTGCGCGGCGACGGCGATCGTCGTCCCGTGCGGAGCCAGCCGCCGCTGCAGCTCGTAGGTGAACAGCAGGTTGGCCAGCTTGGCCTGTCCATAGGCGGCGACCCTGTTATAGCTGCGCTCCCACTGCAGGTCGTCGAAGTGGATGTCGGCCAGGATGCGGTGGCCGAGGCTGCTCACCGTCACGACCCGCGAGCCGGCCACCGGCAGCAGCCGGTCCAACAGCAGGCCGGTAAGGGCGAAGTGGCCCAGGTGGTTGGTGCCGAACTGCAACTCGAAGCCGTCCTTGGTGGTCGACTTCGGCGTCCACATCACGCCCGCGTTGTTGATCAGCAGGTCGATGCGGTCGTGCGCGGTGCGCAACTGTTCGGCGGCGGACCGCACGGACTGAAGCGACGTCAGGTCCAGCTCCTGAAGCGCGACGTCGGCGTGGGGGCTGTGGGCGGTGATGCGGGCGGCCGCGTCCTTGCCCTTGTCCAGGTTGCGCACGGCCAGCACCACGTGGGCGCCGCGGTCGGCCAGCGCCAGGGCGGTCTCGTAGCCCAATCCGGTATTGGCCCCGGTGATGACGGCGACCCGTCCGGTCTGGTCGGGAATGTCCTTGGTGGTCCACTTGGCCATGAGAGACTCCTTGAACTTGTAGAGTAAACGGGGCGGGCGCTCCGGTTGAATCCGACTATACGGAACGCACGCCCCGGTTTGTCAATCGATGGATGGTGAACAGATGGCACGGCCCGAACGCCGGTTGCGTGCCGATGCGGCGCGCAACCGCGCGCGCGTGCTCGAAGTCGCCTATGACACCTTCGCGGCCGAGGGCCTTTCGGTACCCATCGACGAGATCGCGCGCCGCGCCGGCGTCGGGGCCGGCACCGTCTACCGGCACTTCCCGACCAAGGAGGCGCTGTTCCAGGCCGTCATCGAGGACCGGATGCAGCGGCTGGTCGACGACGGGCGGGCCCTGCTGGACACCCTCGGACCCGGCGAGGCGCTATTCGCCCTGCTGCGTTCGATGGTGCTGCACTGGGGCGCGGCGGATCGCGGCCTGGTCGACGCGCTGGCCGGATTCGGGATCGACATCGCCAGCGCGGCGCCCGACGCCGAGGACGCGTTCCTGGCCATGCTCGACGAACTGCTGCGGGCCGCGCAGCGGGCGGGCACCGCGCGCCAGGACATCGGGGTGCGCGAAGTCAAGGCGATCATGGTCGGGTGTCAGGCCGCGGAGGCCTACAACCCGGACTTGGCCGAGCGGGTGACCGACGTCGTCGTCGACGGTTTACGCGCTGGGCGATCGGGCTGACCTCTTCTTGCACTCGACATAGGCGAGTGCTAAGAATGACGTTGGCACTCGCGACCAGCGAGTGCTAGGTCGGGACGGTGAGGCCAGGGCCGTGGCAAGCGGAAGACACCTAGCCGTCCGTCGCGGGCACTGCACCCGGCCACAGCGTTGATGGGGCGACCCGACAAGCGGTCGCCCTGAGTGTCACCCCATAGTTTCGGAGGAATCACTTCGCAATGGCCAAGACAATTGCGTACGACGAGGAGGCCCGTCGCGGCCTCGAGCGGGGGCTGAACGCCCTCGCCGACGCGGTAAAGGTGACGTTGGGTCCCAAGGGCCGCAACGTCGTCCTGGAGAAGAAGTGGGGCGCCCCCACGATCACCAACGATGGGGTTTCCATCGCCAAGGAGATCGAGCTGGAGGACCCCTACGAGAAGATCGGCGCCGAGCTGGTCAAGGAAGTCGCCAAGAAGACCGACGACGTCGCCGGTGATGGCACGACGACGGCCACGGTGCTGGCCCAGGCGTTGGTCCGCGAGGGCCTGCGCAACGTTGCGGCTGGTGCCAACCCGCTGGGTCTGAAGCGCGGCATCGAGAAGGCCGTCGAGAAGGTCACCGAGACCCTGCTCAAGTCGGCCAAAGAGGTCGAGACCAAGGACCAGATCGCTGCCACCGCGGCCATCTCCGCGGGCGACCAGTCGATCGGCGACCTGATCGCCGAGGCGATGGACAAGGTCGGCAACGAGGGCGTCATCACCGTCGAGGAGTCCAACACCTTCGGCCTGCAGCTCGAGCTCACCGAGGGCATGCGGTTCGACAAGGGCTACATCTCGGGCTACTTCGTCACCGACGCGGAGCGTCAGGAAGCCGTCCTCGAGGACCCCTTCATCCTGCTGGTCAGCTCCAAGGTTTCGACCGTCAAGGACCTGCTGCCCCTGCTGGAGAAGGTCATCCAGGCCGGCAAGCCGCTGCTGATCATCGCCGAGGACGTCGAGGGCGAGGCGCTGAGCACCCTGGTCGTCAACAAGATCCGCGGCACCTTCAAGTCGGTGGCCGTCAAGGCTCCCGGCTTCGGAGACCGCCGCAAGGCGATGCTGCAGGACATGGCCATCCTCACCGGTGGTCAGGTCATCAGCGAAGAGGTCGGCCTGTCGCTGGAGAGCGCCGACGTCGCCCTGCTGGGTAAGGCCCGCAAGGTCGTCGTCACCAAGGACGAGACCACCATCGTCGAGGGCGCCGGTGACTCCGACGCCATCGCCGGCCGGGTGGCCCAGATCCGCAGCGAGATCGAGAACAGCGACTCGGACTACGACCGCGAGAAGCTGCAGGAGCGCCTGGCCAAGCTGGCCGGCGGTGTTGCGGTGATCAAGGCCGGAGCCGCGACCGAGGTCGAGCTCAAGGAGCGCAAGCACCGCATCGAGGACGCCGTCCGCAACGCCAAGGCCGCCGTCGAGGAGGGCATCGTCGCCGGTGGTGGCGTGGCCCTGCTGCACGCGACCCCGTCGCTGGACGAGCTGAAGCTCACCGGTGACGAGGCGACCGGCGCCAACATCGTCCGTGTGGCGCTCGAGGCTCCGCTGAAGCAGATCGCCTTCAACGGTGGTTTGGAGCCCGGCGTCGTGGCCGAGAAGGTCCGCAACTCGCCCGCCGGTACCGGCCTGAACGCCGCGACCGGTGAGTACGAGGACCTGCTCAAAGCCGGCGTTGCCGACCCGGTGAAGGTGACCCGTTCGGCGCTGCAGAACGCGGCGTCCATCGCGGGCCTGTTCCTCACCACCGAGGCCGTCGTCGCCGACAAGCCGGAGAAGGCGGCCGCACCCGCGGGCGACCCGACCGGTGGCATGGGCGGCATGGACTTCTAAGTCCGACGACTCAAGCACGGGAAAGCCCGGCCCCCACAAGGGGCCGGGCTTTTTCGTGTCTACGGGACGTCTCGACACCCGGGCGTCGCTCCGCGAGTGTGAAGTTAGCCGCACATTCGACGCCGAGCGTGCGGCCAGCTTCACGTCGGCGCCCGTAGTGTGAACGTGTGGCCCTTCCGACTCCCTCCCCCGAAAGCACCGCCGTCGTCACCGGCGCGTCGTCGGGCATCGGCGCCGACATCGCCCGCGAACTGGCCGCCCGCGGCCACGGCGTGACACTGGTCGCCCGTCGGGAGGACCGGCTGCGCGAGCTGGCCGACGAACTCGCCGGCCGGGTACGCGTCGAGGTGATCGCCTGCGACGTCGCCGATTCCGCCGCCCGCGCCGGCCTTCTCGACGAGGTCGGCCGCCGCGGCCTGACCGTCGACATCCTGGTCAACAACGCCGGCATCGGCACCATGGGGTCGGTGACCAAGACGCCCGTCGACGCCGAGATCGCCCAGGTGCGGGTCAACGTCGAGGCCGTCATCGACCTGAGCACCCGCGCGGTCCAGCAGATGGTGCCGCGCGGCCGTGGCGCGATCCTCAACATCGGATCCACCGCGGGCTACCAACCGTTTCCGGGGCAGATCGGGTACGCGGCCACCAAGGCGTTCGTCAACAACTACACCCAGGGGCTGCGCGGTGAACTCGCCGGCACCGGCGTCACCGTCGCGCTGCTGTGCCCGGGGCCGGTGCACACCGAGTTCGTGAAGAGCGCCGGCATGGACGAGCGGGAATTCGCCGATGCGTTCCCGAAGTTCATGTGGAAGCCGTCGCGTGAGGTGGCGCGCGCCGGAGTCGACGCGCTCGACCACGACCGCGGAACGGTGATCCCGGGCTTGCCGAGCCAGATCAGCACCCGCCTGTTTCAGTTCATGCCGCGGCGGGTGTTGTTGCCGCTGTTGCGGAATCAGCATCCCAGCCTGCGTAGGGACGGCTCAGCGGGCTAGCGGCGATCGCGAGCGCGGCGGAGCCGGGGAAGCCGGGTCGCCGCCGTCGGACTCAGCGGCGATCGCGAGCGCGGCGGAGCCGGGGGAAGCCGGGTCGCCGCCATCCGACTCAGGGCCAGGGCCGCATCCAGCCCTCCACCGGCAGCGCGAGCGCGTTGCACAGCGTGCAGATCGTCCGATACCAGCCGACGGCCGTGAGCAATTCGATGCGCTGCTCGTCGTCGAGGTCGCGGCCGAGCGCGGTCCACGTCGCCTCCGACCACGAACCGGTGCGCTCGAGCTCGTCCACCGCCTCTATCAGCGTGCGCTCCGCAACGCTCCACCGCGGGTCGTCCGGGCCGCCGGTGACCAGCGCGTCGCACTCGTCGTCGCTGACACCGGCGATCGGGCCCCAGAACGCCGCCTGCCCGCCCCACTCGTATGCGCAGCCGACCAGCGCGCAGGTCCGCAGAATGGCGATGGTCCGCGTGCGACCCGGCAAAAGCGCTGCGACATAAAGGGATTCGCCGAGCTTGCGCAGCCGGGCGGCCAGCGTCGGATGGCGCTGCAGGCAACGCACCAAAAGCAGCGGCTCGTACGTGCGGTCGGGGTGACCCCAGCTGTTGATGCCAGTGGCATCTTCTTCGCTCCACGGCGGAGCGAGCGGTGCGACGCGGCTCACGGATGAGACTGTAGCTAGGTCGATGGCGGCGACCCGCGGCGCCCGGCTCGGACCTGAGGCGGCGACCCGCGGCGCCCGGCTTCGCCGCGCTTGCGATCGCCACGGCCGCGCTTGCGATCGCCGCTAGGCCGGCAGCGAGAAGACCACGCAGTCGTGCAGGCAGCCCTTGGCCGCGTCCGCCGACTCGGCGTCGCGGTGCAGCAGCGCGCGGGTGGGAACCACGGCCAGGCGGGCGGTCTGTTCGCCGGCGTCGGTCACCTCGGCGCTGCCATCGACGATCAGCGAGTAGCCGCCCGGCTCGGCGGGCGGCCACAACAGGGTGACGTCGGCCCGCTGGGCGAGGTTGTTGCGGGTCCGGCCGCCGATGAGTCCGACGTCCAGAGTGGCCCCATCGAGCCGCGGCTCGACCGTCACGGTGTGCACGCGGTAGTCGTCGTCGACCGTGATCAGGTACGCGTAGGGGTAGTCGACCAGCGCATCGGCCAGCGCCTCGAGGTCGACCTTCTTCTTGGTGCGCATGATCTTCCAGGATAGGCGCGGGGTGCCGCGCTACTGCGGCGCCGAGGGCCGCAGAAATCCGGCGATGCGCGAGGTGTAGCCGCGGGCGACGGCACCGGAGCTGGCCGGGCGCGTGACGGCGGTGCTGGTGTTGGAGAAGCCGAGGTTCTGCAACACCTGATTCCAGGGTGGCAGCTTGGCCACGGCCGCCGACGCGTCGGCGTGGTAACCGAACATCGCCGCGACGTCTGAAGCCCACATCTGCTCGTAGGCGGCCTCGATGTCGGCGATGGCCGCGGTGTTCTGACCCAGGTGGTTGTTTGCCGCCAACGCGCGCACCAGGGCGCGGTTGGCTGCGACGACGGCCGGCTGCACGGTGGCCGCCAGCGCCACCTCGAACGCCGTCGCGATGGCCGAGGCCTGGTGTGACACCTCTTCGGCCTGCGCGGCCGCCGCGGACAGCCAGCTCACGTATTGGCTGGCGACCGACATCATGGCCGTCGACGACGCGCCCTGCCATGACCCGCTGGCGAGATCTGACGTCACCGAAGAAAATGACGATGCCGACGATGCCAACTCCCCGGCCAGCCCGTCCCACGCCGCCGCGGCAGCAAGCAGCGGCCCGGGACCTGGACCGGAGAAAATTAGTGCCGAGTTGACTTCTGGCGGCAACCACGCAAAATGCGGGTTCGTCACGGAACCCAACTTAGCTGGTATATGCCACTTTTGGTGGCGTTATCGCGAGGCTACGGGGACGGGCTGGCGCCCACGGACCAACCTGCCTGGGCGGGCATCGGTGGGAACGCCGTTTTCGGCGATCACTTCCCCGGCCACGATCGTGGCGACATACCCCTCGGCGGTCTGGTCCAGGCGCCGCCCCCCGGCGGGCAGGTCGTAGCTGATCACCGGCTTGTGCAGCCGCAGGGCGGCGTGGTCGATGACGTTGAGATCGGCCTTGTAGCCCACCGCGATTCGGCCGCGATCACCCAGACCGGCGACGCGGGCCGGCACCGACGTGAGCTCGCGAACCGCCTCGGGCACCGTGAACCGCCCGGCCTTGCGGTCGCGTGCCCAGTGCGTCAGGAAGTAGGTGGAGTAGCTGGCGTCGCAGATCATCCCGTAGTGCGCCCCGCCGTCGCCGAGACCAAGCACCACGTCGTCGCGGTGCAGCAGTTCGCCGACCGTGTCCAGCGAGTTGTTCTGCAGGTTGCTGGTCGCGACCAACAGCATGGCCCGGCCGTCGTCGTCGAGCAGCCGGTCGTAGGCCTCCTCCATCGGGTCCACGCCGCGGGCGCGGGCGCGGGCGCCGATGCTGGTGGACGGGTCGGGCTCGTAGTCGGGGGTGTCGCCCAGCGGGAAGATCCAGTCCCACATCTGTGCCACGTACAGAATCGGGTGCCCGTGGCCGGGCTTGTCGGCCAGGATGCGGGCGCGGACCTCGGGCTTGCGCATCTCGGCGACCCGCTCGGCCAGCGGCAGGTGCGCGATCTCGCGGTAGCTGGGGTAGAGCACGAACGGGTTGGCCGTCAGCTGCAGGCCGATGATCAAGCCGATCGGGCGGGGCAGCAGCTGCGCCGTGACTCGGACCTCGCCGCCGTCGGCGGCGCTATTCGCCTTCTCGATCATCGTGATGGCGTCCGGCCAGGACGGGTCGCCGGAGTTGGCGACGACGAGGGTGAAGGTGACCGGCAGCCCGACGTCCTCGGCGACGTCGAACACCGTCTGCAACACCGGCTGATAGCCGCCCGACGGGATGTCCGGGACGAACTGCAGCAGCCCGCCGCCGCCGTCCACGACACCGCGGGCGATCTCCTCGATCTCCTCGCGGGCGGCCTCGTAACTCGGTATGGGCGAACCGCTTTCGGTCTTGTGGATGGTCAACCGCGACGACGCGAAGCCAAGCGCGCCGACCTCGATCGCCTCCTTGGCCAGCTCCCGCATCTTGGCCAGGTCGTCTGCGGTGGCCGACTCGCGGTCGGCCCCGCGCTGGCCCATCACGTACACCCGCAGCGGCGAGTGCGGCAGATACGCCGCCACGTCGATGTCCCGCCTGCCCGACTCGAGCGCGTCCAGGTATTCGGGGAAGGTCTCCCACGTCCACGGCAGGCCGTCGGTCATGACGACGCCGGGAATGTCTTCCACACCGGCCATGACGTCGACGAGCACGTCGTGGTCCTCTTGGCGGCAGGGCGCGAAGCCCACCCCGCAGTTGCCCATCACCACCGTCGTCACGCCGTGCGCGGAGGACGGGGTCAGGCGTTCCGACCAGATGGACTGGCCGTCGTAGTGGGTGTGCAGGTCGACGAAGCCGGGCGTGACCAGCAGGCCGGTGGCGTCGATCTCGCGCGCCGCGGCCTCGCCGTTGACGTCGCCGACGGCCGCGATGACGCCGTCGCGCACCGCCACGTCGCCGACGTACGGCTCACCGCCCAGCCCGTCGACGATGGTACCGTTGCGGATGATGAGGTCGTAAGTCATCCAAACAATCTACGACCGTTGCGGTGGCTCGTGCCAGGATCATCCCCGTGATCGATCATGTGGGAATCAACTGCGCCGACTACGCCAAATCTCAGCGGTTTTACGACGCGGTGCTGGGCACGCTGGGGTTCTCCCGGCAGCTGGATGTCGGTCGGGCCGTCGGGTACGGGCGGGCGGGTAAGCCGACGTTCTGGATCTCGGGCGAGCTCGCCGGACCCAATCGGGAAGTCCACCTCGCCTTCGAGGCGGCCGACGAGCACGCGGTGCGCGCCTTCTACGAGGTGGCCGTCGAGTTGGGCGCCGAGCCGCTCCACGCGCCGCGGCTCTGGCCGGAATACCACCCCGGATACTTCGGGGCCTTCGTGCGCGATCCCGACGGCAACAACGTCGAAGCGGTCTTCCACGGGATCCTCCCGTAGTGTCGCGAACATGGCCCGCACCGACGATGCCGCCGTTTTGCAAGAGCTCCTGCGCGACGCGTTCACCCGGCTGATCGAACACGTCGACGAGATCACCGAGGGGCTGACCGACGAGGTGTCCGGCTACCGGCCGGCCCCGCGCGCCAACAGCATCGCCTGGCTGTTGTGGCACAGCGCGCGCATTCAGGACCTTCAGCTCGCCGACGTCGCCGACGTGGAGCAGGTGTGGTTCCGCGACGGCTGGGTGGACCGGTTCGGACTGGACCTGCCGCGCAACGACACCGGCTACGGACACGGGCCCGACGACGTGGCCAAGGTGAAGGCGCCCGCGGACCTGCTCTCCGGCTACTACCACGCGGTGCACAAGTTCACCCTCGAGTACGTCGCCGGCGTGAGCGCGCAGGAGCTTGCCCGCGTCGTGGACACCAACTGGGATCCGCCGGTGACGGCCAGCGCGCGGTTGGTGAGCATCATCGACGACTGCGCCCAGCACCTGGGGCAGGCCGCCTACGTCCGGGGGATTGCGTAGATTCGCAGGCGTGCGATTCGCGGCGACCGTGCTGTTGTGGCTCATCACCACGCTCGCGTTGGCAATCGCGATCCCCGCGGCGTGGACGCAGCTGCACGTCGTTGACGCCGACGGCTACGCCGCGCTGGCGCGGCGCGCGGCGACCGACCCGGGCCTGCAGTCCGCCATGGCGGACGAATTAACCTCTCGGGCAACGACTCTGGCCGTCGAGCATGGCGGGGGCCGCTATCCGCTCGACACTTCCGAGGTGCGCCAGGCGGCCGGCGACTTCACCGCCGGCCCGGCATTCCCGCCGCTGTTCGCCCAGGCGAACCGTTCGGTGCACGGCTGGCTGTTCAGCGACCCGGCGGCCGCCGAGAACGGCAACCAGTGGGCGGTCGACGTGGCGCCGATGCTCAAGGACCCCTCGATCCAGCCGCTGCTGAGCCGCCACAACGTGACGGTCCCCGCGAAATTAACTGTCCCACTTACTGTTTCGATACCAAAATCGATGTGGCAGGGGCGGCTTAGTCCGCTGGCCACCTGGGGCCCGTGGGTGAGCGTCGGTGCGGCGGCGCTGTGCGGTGTCTGCGCGGTGCTCACGCTGGCCACCGCACGCCGCCGCGGCAAGGCGCTGAGCAGCCTGGGCGTCTCGGCGCTGCTCGTCGGCGCGGCCGGATGGGCCGGCATTGAGGTCGCCGGCCGTTACCTCAACGGCGCGCTCAACCACACCACCGGCAACGTCCGGGTGGTGGCAGAGGTGATGGTCGGGCACGCCGAAGCCGGGATGCACCAATGGCTCAACGTCGCGCTGTTCGCCGGCGCCGCCCTGGTTGCGCTCGGCGTGATCGTTGCCATGCTGGGCGGCCTCGCCAAGAAGTCGTGAGCGCGCCGGTTAGCCGAACGTGAACGAAAACACCTGCAGGCCCTTGCTGACTTGCATGTCCAGCTGATCGCGATGCGCGGCGTCGTCGGCGACGATCCGGTGCAACGTGGGCGCTCCGCCGATCGATGTCGTGGTGGTCTTGCCGTCCCGGGTCACGGTGACGGTGCCGGTCCCACCGACGACGGCGTAGACGTCCTTGGCGGTGTAGTTCAATCGGACGGCCGAGTCGTCGCCGTCGGCGGTGGCCCCCTGGTCGTCCAGCGTCCACCGGCCGCGCAGGGCGAACTTGTCGTCGGCCAGGTTCGGCGGGTAGCTCAGCGTTGCGGCGCCCTGCTTGTAATCCCCGGTGCCGCCGTAGTTTCCGGACTTACTGACACCCAGGTAGGTCTCGGGTGTGAGCCTGGTCTGCGGAGTCATGTCGGCGGAATGGGACGGTGCCGGCAACCGGGCGCCGGGATGGGCGTCGACCAGTAGCGTGCGGATCAGCTTTTCGGTGCCGTCGTAGTCGCCCTCGCCGAATTGGGTATGCCGCACTTGCCCGTTCGCGTCGATCAGATACTCGGCGGGCCAGTACAGGTTTCCGAAGTTGTTCCACGTCGCGTAGTCGTTGTCCAGCGCGATGGGATAGGTGATGTGCAGGTCGGCGGCGCCGCTGGCCACATTGGCCGGCACCCGCTCGAAGGCGTACTCGGGGGTGTGCACCCCGATGACGAGGAGTCCGTTGTCGCGATACCGGTTGTACCAATCGATCACATGCGGGATGGCGCGCTGGCAGTTGATGCACGAGTAGGCCCAGAAGTCGATCAGGATCACCTTGCCGCGCACCGATGCGGGGTCCAGCGGTTTGCCGTCCGGGGTGTTGAGCCACCCGGTGACGCCGGTGAGCGCGGGGGCCGGTCCGCATTGCTGTAGGTCGGCGGAGCCGTTGGAGCAGTCGCTCAGCGCGCCGTCGATGGTGGTGCCGGGCCGGCTCAGCTGCAGCCCGCCCTGAGTTGACCGCTGCGCGGGGGCGGGGCCCAGGCTGCGCTCGATGTCGTTGGCGCCCAACCTGTTCTGCATTGCCGTCGTGTAGTCGGGCACGGCGCGCTGCAGCATCGCCGGCAGGTTGAACACCAACGCCACGGCCAGCACGATCATCGCTACCCCGCCGGCGACCTGAATCGCGCGTTGCCGGCGGCGGAACGCGGCCACGCGTTCGGCGACGCGGCGCCCGGCCAGTGCGAAGGCCAGTAACGGCAACGCGTTGCCGATGGCGAATGTCGCCGTCAGCACCAGCGCACCGGGGCCGATCGACGAGGTGCCGCCGGCCACCACAATGGCGGCCAGCACCGGGCCCGCGCACGGTACATACAGGGCGCCCAGCGCCAGGCCCAGCCCGAAACCGTCTGCGCCAGAGCCGATTTGGCGTTGCGGAAAGTATGCGAACGGGCGCTCGAGCAGGTGCTGCACGGGCGGGAAGATCAGCCCCACGCCGATCAACACCAGCACCACCAAGGCGGCCCAGCGGATCGCGTCCTGCGGCAGGTGCAGCGCCGTCAGCAGTGCGGAACCGATCAACGTGGCCAGGCTGAAGCTGCATACCAGGCCGGCGATCACCAGGTACGGGCGCGCCGCGGAACTCACGCCGCGGGCGCGCCCGCTGTCCATGCCGGACAGGAGCACGACGGGAAGCACCGGCAGGATGCACGGCGAGATACCGGTGATCAGGCCGCCGAGGAACCCGATCAGGGCGATGGTCTGCACGGGCTAGTCGCAGGCGCGCGAGGGACGCCGGGTGATGAGCATGGCTACACCTTTACCTGTTTGGCGCCCGGGCTGTGACGCGTTGCAAATCACATGACGTGCGTTATGCAAATCACACAACGTGCGTTACGCTCGGCCGGTGGCGCAACTAACATTCCAGCGCGCCCGCACCGAGGAAAAGAAGCGCCAACGTGCGGAGGCCCTCGTGGAAGCCGCACGGTCGCTGGCGATGGAAACCGGCGTCGCGTCGGTCACCCTGACCGCGGTCGCCAGCCGTGCCGGAATTCACTATTCGGCGGTGCGTCGCTACTTCACCTCGCACAAGGAAGTTCTGCTGCACCTGTCCGCCGAGGGCTGGGTGCGATGGTCAAACATCGTGTCCGAGAAACTGGCCAAGCCCGGCGCGAAGTCGCCCTCGCGCATCGCCGAGACGCTGGCCGAAGCCCTGGCCGACGACCCGCTGTTCTGTGACCTGCTGGCCAACCTGCACCTGCACCTCGAACACGAGGTGGACGCCGAACGGGTCATCGAGGTCAAGCGCATCAGTACCGCCGCCACGCTCTCGCTCGCCGATTCCATCGAGAGCGCGCTGCCCGAACTCGGGCGATCGGGGTCGCTCGACATCCTGCTGGCCGCGTACTCGTTGGCGGCCACGCTGTGGCAGGTCGCGAACCCGCCGGAACGGCTTACCGACGCCTACGCCGAGGAGCCGGAAGTGGTTCCCCCCGAATGGAATCTGGACTTCGCGTCCGCGCTGACCCGACTGCTGACGGCTACGTGCGTCGGGCTCATCTCGGGATCGCAATGAACGCAGAGAGGAGGCCGGGGGGCTGTGGCTTGGCGAACTACAACCGGTGAACGGGAAGGACTTGGAGCGTCCATGACGACGACTGAGCCAAGGACCGAGCCGCTGCAGAAGCAGGGCTCCGCCGATAGGGAGGGCGAAATGGCCGCTCCGCAGCGCCCTAGGAAAAAGGGGTTCTTCGCGCGTTTCTGGCTGGTGCTCACGATCGCGGCTGTCGTCGCGCTGTCGGGATTCGTCGTATACCGACTGCACGGCGTCTTCGGCGTTCACCGCGGTTCGTTCGGTGGCGGCACCTCGGGCGAGGTCCTCGACGAGTTCAACGCCAAGACGATCACGCTCCAGGTCTGGGGTCCGCCGGGCAGCACGGCAACCATCAACTATCTCGACGAAAACTCCCACCCCCAGCAGGCCCTCAACGTGCCCTTGCCTTGGAGCAAAGTATTGAGTTCGACGAAGCCCGGGATCCCGGCAAACCTGGTGGCGCAAGGAGACGGCAGCTGGATCGCCTGCCAGTTCGTGGTGAACAAGCACGACGGGAGTGGTGACGTCATCAAGACTCCGAATCGCTCAGATCCCAACCAAACCGTGAACGCCTTCGTCTATTGCCTGGACAAGTCCGCATGAGCGAACCAGCCGAGGTTCCGCCGCGCGTCGACCAGCCGCTGATCCCGCCGTTCCTGCCGCGGATGATCCACCGGCTGGCGCTGCCGATCGTCCTGGTGTGGTTGGGCATCGTGTTCGTCACCAACACCGTGGCCCCGCAGCTGGAGGTCGTCGCCAAAACCCACTCGGTGTCGATGAGTCCCACCGACGCGGCGTCCTTTCAGTCGATGATGAAGGTCGGATCGACGTTCAAAGAGTTCAACTCCGACAACTCGGCCATGATCCTGCTGGAGGGCGACAAGCCACTCGGGGCCGAAGCGCACCGCTACTACGACGAGATCGTCAGGCGCGTCGAGCAAGACAAGAAGCACGTTCAGCACGTCCAGGATTTCTGGAGTGATCCGCTGACGGCGGCGGGTTCCCAGAGCCACGATCAAAAGGCCGCGTACGTCCAGGTTTACCTCGCCGGCAACATGGGCGGCGGGCTGGCGAACGAGTCCGCCGCGGCCGTCCGCAAGATCGTGGACTCGGTGCCCGCGCCGCCGGGAATCAAGGCCTACGTCACCGGCGCGGGCCCGCTGTTCGCCGATCAGTCCCACGCGGGTGAGAAGGGCGTCGCGAAGGTCACGCTCGTCACCTTCCTGGTGATCATCGTGATGCTGCTGTTCGTCTACCGGTCGATCAGCATCGTCCTGATCATGCTGGCCATGGTGTTCATCGAGCTGGCAGCGGCCCGCGGTGTCGTCGCGACGCTCGGTAACTACGGCGTCATGGGGCTGTCGACGTTCGCCAACAACATGCTGGTGCTGATGGCGATCGCCGCCGGGACGGATTACGCGATCTTCGTGGTCGGCCGCTATCACGAGGCCCGCGGGCTGGGCGAGACCCGCGAACAAGCGTTCTACACCATGTTCCACAGCACCGCGCATGTCGTGCTCGGATCGGGCCTGACCATCGCCGGCGCGATGTACTGCCTGAGCTTCTGCCGGCTGCCGTACTTCCAGTCGCTGGGGGTGCCGTGCGCGGTCGGCATGCTGGTCGCGGTGCTGGCGGCTTTGACGCTGGCTCCGGCAATACTGACGGTTGCGTCGTTCTTCAAGCTCATGGATCCAAAGCGCACGCTGCAGACCCGGGGCTGGCGTCGCATGGGCACCGTGGTAGTCCGCTGGCCCGCACCGGTTCTCGCGGTGACCGTCGCGATCGCGCTGGTTGGTCTGCTCGCCCTGCCCGGTTACAAGACCGACTACGACAATCGCCACTTCCTGCCGGCGGACACCCCGGCCAACGTCGGTTATGCCGCCGCGGACCGGCACTTCGACCAGGCTCGGCTCAACCCTGAGCTGTTGATGATCGAGACCGATCACGACCTGCGTAATCCGGCCGACTTCATCGTCCTGGACAAGGTCGCCAAGGCGGTCTTCCACATCCCCGGTATCGGCCGGGTGCAGACCATCACCCGGCCGCTGGGCACGCCACTCGACCACAGCACCCTCGGATTCCAGATGGGTGCGCAGGCCGCAGGGCGAATCCAGACCCAGCACTATCAGGACGAGCAGGCGGCAAACCTGCTCAAGCAAGCCGACGAGCTGCACAAGACGATGGCAACCCTGCATGAGCAGATGCAGGTGACCCAGGATCTCAGCAACACGACGCACGAAACCACCAGGCTCACCAAGGAAACCGTGCAGATCACCGAGAGGTTGCGCGACGACATCGCCAACTTCGACGACTTCCTGCGGCCGATCCGTAGCTACTTCTACTGGGAGAAGCACTGTTACGACATCCCGGTCTGCTGGGCACTCCGGTCGGTCTTCAACGCGCTCGACGGCATCGACCAGGTGGCTGAGAACATCGTGAACCTCAGCGCGAACCTGGACAAGCTGGACAAGATTCAGCCGAAACTGGTCGCGCTGATACCGCCGCAGATCGAGAGCCAGCAGCGCAACCTCGACACCATCATGTCGAACTATGCGATCACGCAGGGTCTTAACGAACAGGCGAGAGCGCAGTCCGACAACGCCACCGCGCAAGGCGACGCCTTCGACAAAGCGAAAAACGACGACACGTTCTACCTCCCGCCGGAGGCGTTCAAGAGCCCGGATTTCGCGCGAGGTCTCAAACAGTTCATCTCGCCGAACGGGCACGCCGTCCGGCTGATCATCTCCCACGAAGGCGACCCGGCGACTCCTGAAGGCATCAACCACATCGAACCGATCAAGCAGGCCGTGCACGAGGCGATCAAGGGCACTCCCTGGGAAGGCGCCAAGGTCTACCTCGGCGGCACCGCCGCGACGTACAAGGACATGCACGACGGCTCCAACATCGACCTGATGATCGCCGGAATCGCCGCGGCCACTTTGATTTTCATCATCATGCTGGTGATCACCCGAAGCGTCGTGGCGGCCTTCGTGATCGTCGGTACCGTGTTGCTGTCGCTGGGCGCCTCATTCGGACTCTCCGTGCTCTTGTGGCAGTACATCCTGGGCATGAAGTTGCACTGGATGGTGCTGGCGATGGCGGTCATCCTGCTGCTGGCGGTCGGCTCGGACTACAACCTGCTGCTGATATCGCGGTTCAAAGAGGAAATCCACGCCGGGCTCAAGACGGGGACGATCCGCGCCATGGCCGGTTCCGGCTCGGTGGTGACCTCCGCCGGTCTGGTCTTTGCCGCCACCATGGCCACGTTCATGTTCAGCCCGCTGCTGGTGATGGCCCAGGTGGGTACGACGATCGCGCTGGGTCTGCTCTTCGACACCTTGATCGTGCGGTCGTTCATGACACCTTCGCTGGCCACCCTGCTCGGCCGCTGGTTCTGGTGGCCGCAGCACGTGCGTCCCCGGCCGGCCAGCACCATGCTGCGACCGTACGGACCGCGTCCCGCGGTGCGCGAGTTGATCCTCAACGACGTCGACGAGCACCCGCCGGGCGGAGTGGTACAACCGCGCTGATCTTCACGCACGCGAACACCGACCGGTGGCGCGACGACCGCGCTACTGACGGAGCTGGGTCACGCGTAAGGCGTGACTGAGCTGGCGTACCGGTACGCCGCAGGTCAGGCAGTAGGCGTGCGGGCTGGACCTGATCTGGTCCACCTGCCGCAGCACCTCGATCTGCAGGTCGCGCAGGCAGCAGGTGCAGACGATGCCGACGATGTTGCCGAGCGGGTCCGCGCCGGGCCGGTTGCAGCCGTCCACGGCGTGGCGGTGCACGACGTGGGTGGCGCGGCTGGTGCAGCCGACGTCGGCCTGGCAGGTGAGGTCGTGCCAATCGAGCTGCGCCAGGATGTCGGCGACGTCGTCGCGATGGGACCCGCCCCGGGGTGGCTGAGCGTCTGTGCTGTGCATGGCACGACTATCCCGCGGCGGCGCGCAACGCACCATCCGGTCAACGGGTGATTGCGATGTCCCCCGATCGGGGGACGAACAACGTCGAACCCTAGCCTTGGGGGTCGACCCGGCCCTTGACAGGCCCTGGCCATCCGGGCGGGCCAGTGGGCTCGGCCCAGTCCCAGACTGACATGTCGCCGGGCGGGTACTGGTTGCAGATGTCGGTGGCCTTGGCCACGACGCCCTTGTTGTTCCAGAAGATCTTCATGTGGTTGGGCCAGGCCACCCACAGCGGATCGGACACGGGCGCATAGAAGTTCTCGGAGTAGTTCCGGCGGTCCTCCGGTGACAGCGAGTAGAACCAGTGCGCCTTGTCGATGGTCGCCTGCTGGACGTTCGGGTGGTTGTCGAAGTCGATCATGTAGCGCTGGTAATACACCGGGCTGGTGTCCCGGGAGGCCGCCAGGATCTGCTCGGCGTCGCACGTGGTGTTGATCATCCGGCGGGGGATCGGGAAGTCCTCCGTGGAGTCGGCTACCGCGGTCGACGGGAAGATCGCAGCGGTAACACCCAGAGCAAGGAACACGGCGCCTGCACGCAGGCCAGAACTCAGCCGAGACATAGCCGTTACGGTAGCACTTTTTGGCCCGCCGGGAACAGTTCCCAGCTCACTGCCAGGATTTGGCTAGTGCATCTCAGTATCAGTCGCGATCAGGGACGATGACGTGCTTTGGATCGGGCCGCAGCTCCGGCGGGGCCTGACTGTAGTCGCCGAAGGGGCCGTCGCGGCGCTCGATCGCCGCGCGCACGCCGTCGGCCTCGGCGGTCTTGATGAAGGCCAGCGCGTCTGGGGTGTTGCGCATCAGGCCGTCGAGAATGCCGCCGAGCGTCTGGGTGGACGCCAGCCCCATGTTCTCGTAGGCCTGGTTGACGATCAGCTTTTGGGCCTGCAGCTGCGACAACGGGATCTGCGAAAGCTCGGCGGCGATCTCGGCGACGCGGGCCTCCAGCCGCTCGAATGGCACCGCCTCGTTGATCAACTCGATCTCGGCGGCCTGCACGCCGGTCAGCGGCCGGCCGGTCAGCGAGTGCCACTTGGCCTTAGCCAGGCTCAGCCGGTAGAGCCACATCCCGGTCAGATACGCGCCCCACATCCTGCTGTAGGGCGTGCCGATCACCGCGTCCTCGCTGGCGATGACGAGGTCGGCGCACAGCGCGTAGTCGCTGGCCCCGCCCACGCACCAGCCGTGTACCTGGGCGATCACCGGCTTGGACGCCCGCCAGATGGCCATGAATTTTTGGGTTGGGCCGGTCTCGCGGGCGCTGACCATCGCGAAATCCTTGCCCGGATCCCATTTCCCGTCGGTCATCATGGCCTCGCCCCAGTGCTGGAAGCCGCCGCCGAAGTCGTAGCCGCCGGAGAACGCCCGGCCCGCACCGCGCAGCACGATGACCTTGATGCCTTGGTCGCGCTCGGCCAGCCCGATGGCGGCCTCGATCTCGTCGGGCATCGGCGGCACGATCGTGTTGAGCTGGTCCGGGCGGTTCAGCGTGATGGTGGCGACCGGGCCGGCCGTCCTATACAGCAGCGTCTCGAAGTCACGGGTCGGCATAGCGTCCTTACGGGTCGGGCTGACGGTTCTCCGGCGAGGACGCGTAGATTCGCCCGCCGATCTTCAAATACGGCGTGGTGAGGTAGGCCGAAAAGGCGACGATGGCGGAAAACACCGCCGCCGCCAGCACGCCATTCGGCCAGAGTTGCCCCGTCCCGACCGCAAAGCAGACGATGCCGATGGCCGCGGTCGCCCAGTAGAACCGCCGGCCGGCGCGACGGTGTTTGACGAAGCGATAGCGCGCCTGTGCCGCCGAGGCCAGGATGAAGATCAATCCCGTCGCCAGCAGGGTGAGTTCGATGCGTTGGATCGCGGACACGTCGACGATCCTATGGCCGCATCGGCGGTTCGGTATCGAGCGCTGCGACCTTTTCGCGGCGTCGTGCTCTGCGGCGCTCACGGATCCGGATTCATCGATGATCTCGCGGGTATCAGTGGGAAACATGTTGGCGTGTCACGGGAGCAGGTGAGGGGATGCCTGGTACGGCCGGCCCCGCGCGGCCACGGCGGGAGAGCGGCTTGCGGCGGTCGCTGCAGGAATTCCTGGCCGTGCCGCTGGTAATGATCTTGGGGTTCATCGTGCTGGCGGTCGTCACCAGCGTGTTGGACCGCACCGATATCGGGTGGCTGCAGCCGGTTCAGCAGGCTCTCGCCAAAGTCGCGCCGCCGCAACAGAACCAGTCGATGTTGCGCACCGTTGCGCCGGGCGTGCTCACCTTGATGACCATCACCTTCTTTCTGCTTTTGACGCTGGTGAACCGGATGGCCGATGTCTTCACGTGGGTGGTCGTCGAGCAATTTCTCAGTCGCCGCGCCCACAAGGCCTTCTTCGGATACTTCGCCGGGCTCTCCACGTACTACGTGATCGTGCTGACGTTGGCCGATCCGCAACGAGCCGTGTTTTCCACCGTCGTCGCGCTGATCTTGAGCGTGCTCGCGCTGGTGGGGCTGGTGGTCTTCGGCTACCTGGTTCTCGACCAGCTGCGTCCGCCCTCGGTGGTGGAACGCATCGTGCAGCTCACCGTCGCCACCCGTGCCGAGCAGTCGGCGTGGTTGCGGCGGCTGCGGGACAAACCTCAACTCGAGCGGCTGCCCACCACCATCGTTCGGTCGGAGTGCAGCGGCTATCTCGTCGACATCGACGTGGACAGCCTTGGTCGGGCTCTCGAATCAACCAGCGGCGCAGTCGAAGTCGAGTTTTGCGTCAGGCTGGGTAGCCACATGGTCGAAGGATCGGCACTCGCCGGGGTGCGTGCCGAGCGTCAGGCCGACCGGGAACGGCTGGCCGGGGCGGTTTATGACGCGTTGCGCTGCGGCCGTGAGCGACAACTCAACCGGGAACCGGTTTACGGGGTGCATCAGCTCTCGAGCATCGGATGGGCGTCGGCTACACAGCGCGATCCGGAAGCTGCCTTGGTGACGGTAGACGGATTGCACACCCTGTTGGCGCACTGGGTGCACCGATCCCCGTCATCCGGTGGAGCGGAGCCCGACGACGAACCGCTGCCGGTGGTTTACCGTGATACCGCGATTCCGGAAGTGTTGTCCGCACTTTCGAGCATCGCGGTGGGTGCCACCCAGGGCGGGCAACACCAGACCTGCGCCCAGGTTTTGAACGTCTTCGCCATGGCCCTTCCGGACCTTCCCGCGGAGTACCAACGCATGGTGACGGCACAACTGCGCCACGCGTTGCCGGGAGCCGCCAGGCATCCCCTGACCAATGAGATGGAGCGAGCGCTGACCGCGTTGGGCCGTGCGCTGTCGGACAATGGTCAGGCCGGCGCGGCGGCGGAAGTCGCCCGCCTCGGCTCACGGTTGGGCAATCAGCAGTCCGAGGGCTGACAGCAAGACCATTCAGCTCAAGTGCCCAGCATCTGCCATAGAAACGAGTAGGTCAGCGCGGACTTGAACGCCACCTGCTCGTTGTCCGCGGCGCCGGCGTGCCCGCCCTCGATGTTCTCGTAGTAGAAGACCTGATGACCGGCGGCCTCGAGTGCTGCCGTCATCTTGCGGGCATGCCCCGGGTGCACCCGGTCATCGCGGGTGGACGTGGTCATCAGCACCGGTGGGTAGCGGCGCGTCGCCGAAATGTTTTGATAGGGCGAGTATTCGGAGATGAATGCCCAGTCGTCGGGGTTGTCTGGGTCGCCGTACTCGGCGACCCAGGAGGCGCCGGCCAGCAGCAGGTGGTAGCGCCTCATGTCCAGCAGGGGCACGCTGCACACCAGCGCCCCGAACCGCTCGGGGTACTGCGTCAGCATGATGCCCATCAGCAGGCCCCCGTTGCTGCCGCCCTGTGCCCCGAGCTGCTCGACCGTGGTGATGCCGCGATCCACCAAATCGGTTGCGACGGCGGCGAAGTCCTCGGCCACCTTG